>JAZFZF010000201.1:0-4145 GCA_036443875.1 Nitrososphaerales archaeon | reverse complement strand
TTGCAAACCATCCAGTGAACAGATCCCAGCCTGGATGCACACAAATAGTATTATCTCTATGCCTCCAGACCTCTTCCATCTTCTCTATCAACAAACTTTCAAAGGCTTGATAGAACTTGCTATTGATCCTTTCTACTTCTGTACTATCGGCCATCATGGCATTTCACGTATAACTACCTATTAATTGAATAATTATTTCCTAAATTATTAATTGGTAGGTCAATTGTTATTACACATATGAAATGACGCAAATCTTTGGTCATATACTTCGTTTATGAACCTTTTCCATATTGTGGATGCATCTTGAACAGTCGTATGACTCGCTACAGCAGGAGCTGTAACAGACGCAACGACAACACCAGTCATGAACCCTTCATATATGCCAGCAGTATACTTGTACATATCAAATCACCGTAATGTCAATTGTAGCAGTATCCGTTCCCTGCCTTACTGTAAGTTTCCATTGTCCTGTGAAGGATTCCTGTTTTATGCCAAACACTGACCTGTAGTTTCCAGAGCTGTCAGCATTCACTGTAAGTAACAAGTTATCTCCTCTTGGAGGTTCTACAAGTATGGTAACCTTTTCATTTGCTTTGCCCTTACCCGCTACAGTAACGAAATCTCCCCTGTTGTATGGGGATCTGTCGGTCTCAATTGTTAGATTGTTTGATGTTGAGGTTGATGATGATTTTGTCAAGACTACAGAGAATTTGACATTAACCTGCTTATCTCCTACCGTTGCTTTAACTTCATACTCACCAATAACAGCATTTGAGGAAATTGTATACTCAACATTATATCTTCCATCAGCGTCTGACTTTGTTGAAGTTCTTACAAGTTGTATTTTATTGCTGTCAAATACGTCCAAGTCAACCCATACATCTGGATCAGTGATACCTCTAAGCAGAACCTTTTCCCCACGTAAATATTCCCTATCATCACTTGTAAGTGTAAATCCTTCAGTCTGAATTATTGTTGATACTATTCTAAAGGGCTCCTCGATTACATCACTTTCCTGGCTCACTTTAATGATATAATTTCCATCCGATAGACTTGTCGAGAGCTGTAATGTAAATGTAAATTTCCCAGATGAGTCAGATGTGGTTGATCCTTCGCTGATGGTAAGTCTGTTGGAATCCAGCAACGAGATCTTTACCGATCTGTTTGAGAAACCAATACCATTCAGAATCAATGAATCTCCTGCTTTATACTCAGAGCTCCCAAGAGATGCTGATAGCGATTGTGACTGCTGTAGTGTCTTCAGGCTTGCAATCTCTTTCCTAAGTTCATCTATATCTCCAGATAAATTGCTTAACCTATCAATCCTTAAATCAATAATTTGTATCTGCCTATCCCAGTTTGCTATGTCTTCAGAAACCTCAGGCCGTTCCTCATTTGACTTGTTCTTAATTTCATTTATCTCAACACCAAACGTCTTCATCTCATCACTAAGTTTCTTTATCTCATCACTAATCTCATCACTAATCTCATCACTAGATTTCTCTATATTGTCTGTGCTGTTTAGTTCCACACCTAGAACTTGAGTTGCAGTAATTACAATAGGACTTGCCACTATACCTGTTGCAAATGATGCTACCACGACTATTGCGATCCAATACCTAAACATTAGACTCATTGTTTATTATAATCAAGAGTTTTGATTTAGAGCCTATCCTAAAATTAACAATATAGCCTAATTTCCTGTACCAAAAAAGATCTAGATCGCCGGCTTCTCCCTCAAACTGTGAGAAAGGTCAAGAAGGATAAGAAGAAGAAGAGGAGGAGGAGCATGCCAACGATATGGCATATACCAGACGATCTCTGGAACGAATTCAAACGGGTACTGCCAATAGGGAAGAAACCTGGCACAGTTGGAGGCCTGCTGTGCCATACAGAAGAGTGCTAGATAGAATACTGTTTGTTCTAAGGACTGGGTGCCAGTGGAAGAAGGTGCCGAAGGAAGATGCATCTGGTTCTGTATGTCATGCTAGGTTCCAACAATGGGTGAAGAAGGGAGTGTTTCAGAAGGTATGGCAAAGGCTGCTCGATAGGTATGATGAGCTGAAAAGTATAGGATGGAACTGGCAGTCTATCGATAGTGCCACAGTGAAGGAACCTTTAGGGGGGAAGGGACTGGCGCAAATCCAACAGATAGAGGCAAGCTAGGAACTAAACGTCGTACTCTTGTTGACAGGAGAGGCATTCCCCTCTTGTCTGTAGTTACGGAAACAAATACATATGACATGAAATCTACATTCCCTATGATAGATGAGATCATTGTTGATACGTCTGAAACAATCAAACAGAACATATACATGGACAAGGGGATAGGATTTTCCAGAGATAGAGTATGGAGTTAGAGAAAGGGGATACATGGATCACATTAGCCATAAGGGTGAGCAAGTAAGGAAGAAGGTGTATAAGGCAAAGAGGTGGATTGTCGAGAGAACTGCATCATGGTATAACAGGTTCAGAAAGTTATTGGTAAGATTTGAAAAGAAAGATGAGAACTATCAGGCATTAATAGAATTTGCTAACTGCTTGATAACATACAGAGCTACACACTGGTAACATCACAATATGGTGTAACGTAACTTCCCAGCTCCTTGTTTGTAGCATACGCTTTCTCCAACATTCATAAAATTGCTGTAACGATAACAAAGACCAATTCTATAACGTATGTTCTATCATACTGATTGAGGCCATGAGTACTTTACCAGTGCTCACATAGCATTTTAGGATAGGATCTTAGTGCAAATTCATCTGTAGGATAAATCTTTATCAATGTCACAATCACCTATCAATTCAATGATCAAGTATGTGACATATGTGCTGATGGGCCTGCTGATGGCAGGTGGGGTATTCGCTACAAAAACAGTTTACGCACAGGATTGGTATCCAGGAGAAGGCGTACAGGAAGGACTCCTAGTCAAATACAGAATATCCCATTTAGATTACAAGAGGGGAACGCCGTTTGATGTAACTTTGTGGTTCGGTTCTCAAGATGATAAGGGAAACTGGATAACAAATGTAATTGTAGAGGAGAGGGGGCAGGTGGTTACTGGCCAATTTAAGTTATCGTCACTTACGCTAACAACATTAGGAACTGACATATCTCCAGAGCTACGGCCATACAGGGAACCGATCAAGGCATCGCTTAACTGGCCCGAGGCTTATGCTTCCAAAACTGCCCCAGAATCTCTTACTGGTCGTAAGGTATGGGGTGTTATTGCAGCTATTGGTGGCGGTAGTATAACGGTGCAACCTGTTGGTACTGAGACGATCGAGGCGGCGGGTCGGTCATGGGACACGTATATAATTGGATGGTATTACGCTGAGGACAGCAAAGTTTGGATCAAGGATGGATTTCCCTTACCAATAATGGCAAAGGTATTCGCCCTCTCCACAAATAGACCAATTCCCGTTCAGTTTGAATTTGTATTATTGGAATCTAGAATAACAGATACGCCGCCAGAGCCTCCAGAAGAAAAATTGGAGTTGCCAACACCTCCATTGACCACTACCACTACATCTGCAATATTCAATGTTGATCTCTACTGGGAACCAACTACCATTCAAACTGAAGAGCCTACTACGATAAGAATAGTAATCCTTAATCAACAAGGTAAAGTTATAGAAAATATCAGATATAACCTGAAGATAGAGGATGCAAAAGGGGGGGTTGTAATAGATGAAGAGTTTATTACAGATAAAGGTCAGGGCACACATCAGATCACATTTGAAGAGGTTGGGCGAACACATGTGACTGTCACGGTAATGGGAGGACTTGCAGGTGTGGCTGAAAGATTTATCGAAAATGCAGATTTTGAAATCGCTGTAGTTCCAGAATTTTCCGCGTCGATAGCCATAATCATGGCTTCAATGGCATTGATGGTAGCAATGAGCAGGTTCAAGAAGGTCAATATAAAGCTGTAAAAACTATATTTTACATCACTAAAAATGATGTACAATTATTGGCTATCGGTTCTACCAACTGCATCAACTCGTAATCACCAATGCAGTCCGTGCAACCAACGCCTTGACCAATTTTTCTTTATATTTTCTATTTCTTGGCTTTGTTCTAAGCTTGTAACTACAACATGGGCAAAATAGACCAAGCCAGTTTATGTAAATATCACAAACTT
>JAZFZF010000200.1:0-3351 GCA_036443875.1 Nitrososphaerales archaeon | reverse complement strand
ATATGAAATGTTGTTATTCGAATGATATCTTAAACACGTGTATGTTTTTGATTTTACAAATAATTTTTTATTTTTTGTTTTTAGAAAATAATAAACATTATTCACCGAAAAAGGAAAATGAATTTTCCTTTTACCGAAAAGTTTAACGAGCTGAGTGATCTCAATTATTTAACATCGGATCTGTGAATGATTGTTGTATTAAAGCGGTAAATTCTGGAAGGGATGCTATGTCTAAATTGTCTGGTCGCCCTCAAATACTGCAACTTCAATGACAGCACCCGCTGGCACACTAATGTTTACTTTTTATGCAATAATCTCAATTCCTGCTTGTTTTGAGGCCTCGGTGTCCAGCATTAATATTATTGTTTCTGATGTTACATCATTAATGGCGAAAGTAATATTCGTTTTTTGAGTTGTAATGGTAGCTGGTGTTTTCAATTTAATATAGACAGCAACCCTTTTGGTATTTCCGGCACCAAGATCAGCAACTAATGCCAGTCTGTACCAGCAGAAAACTCTTGCACTGTAACCTTTCCCAGAGTTCCTATTATAGTATTATGCACAGTAGTTGCCTTTTCAAGAGGGATAAATGCTAATCCAATGGCAACCATTAGCATCCCAGCAAAGGTAATGAGACCATATTTGGCCACGACCATCGAGAGTTGGATAAATCAATGCAAGGTATTAAATTTTTGACGGGAGATCATATTGACAAATCGATACTTAATTTTAGCCTCCTATAGCAAATTCGTTTAGACAACTGTTAACTGGACTCTGAATTACCAATATTGAAGATTTCAACTCTCTTTACTTGATCGCTTCTTAGGTTCATCACGAAACTTACTTTTGTCAAGTAGAATTATTAAATCCGTTATAATTACGCTCACACCACGATTAATTTATTATCTGAAAGCGTGAGAACATTTATGCCGTTTCTCTTTAACTTATTTTTCAATTGATCATCAATGGTCGCTACCATACATCTCCGTTTTGATGCATAATCTATTATCGCATCGTCAGCAATTGCACTATCCAGTTGCACAGTCTTGAACTTGCTTATCAAATCTAGCGCAAGGTTAGCCTCTTTTGCGCGTTTGACTCCTGCGTAAGATGCCAGTTTATTTAATTCCCTGATTACAACCGTTGGAATCAAAAAATGATTCTTCCCAAATCTTGCTTCCAGTTCTTCCATCCCCTTTATTGGTACATTAGCAAACACCATTAGAAAACTGGTATCACAGATCACTTCACCCAACTACTATGCCAGCACCTATAAGCCGCCATCTTTCATCTATCTTTCTACTTATCGCAATTCTGCTCTCGTCCAAAACGCATGCTGGTCTCCTGAACCTTACATCTACCTTATCGTTGCTTACCGACTTGGCAGTTGCCAGCATAGCTGTGGTCCCTATGTTAAGTCTCAATGCTTCGTTCAACTTAATTGGCTCAACCTTTACAAGCTCTGCAGTTCCCACCGCTGTTTCAAATAGCTGTGTATCAATTGTCACGCTTTCCCTCTCTTCTGGCAATGTATCGGGCTTGCCTATTATAGAGCCTATAAGAGAGTCGCTCCTTACATAAGATGGATCGAGTTTGGTGCCAATTGCAACCAAACCTCCAGGTTTTATTGTATCTACCATCCCCGCTCCGGTACCTAGGCTTGCAATCTGTGTTAACACAGGCTCGTATCTTTCTTTTTTGTCGTCAAAAATTCCTGGCTTGATCTCTATCTGGTCGTCAACTTTGAATTCGCCTTGAATAAGTGCACCACCAAGAACACCACCCTTGATATCATCTACTACCGTACCTGGTTTGTTAATATCAAATGATCGCAAAACATGCATTACAGGATTTGCATTCTTGTCCCTCTTGGGAGTTGGAATATTTTCTTCTACAGCTTGAATGAGCACATCTATGTTTAATCTGTGCTGGGCAGAGACAGGAATTATAGGAGATTTTTCGGCGGTGCTCCCCTTGATGAATGTCTTTATCTGCTTGTAGTTATCCATTGCGTCTTCGTATGCAACTAGATCAGCTTTGTTCTGTGCTACTACCAGATCTTTTATCCCTAGTATTTGTAAAGCAAGAAAATGTTCTCTAGTCTGTGGTTTTGGCACATTTTCATTTGCAGCTATAACTAAAACAGACCCATCCATTACAGCGGTACCTGAAAGCATGTTTGCCATAAGACTTTCATGTCCAGGCGCATCTACGAAACTTACAACCCTCTTCAGTTCACTCTTACCTCCACAGTTTGGACATTCAGGTGAAGTTGAATAACCAACAGAAGGTTCACATGATGGACATTTGTAGAAGGCGGCATCCGCATACCCAACCCTAATTGTAATTCCACGTTTGAGTTCCTCGCTATGTGCACTTGTCCATACGCCTGTTATTGCTTCAACTAGCGTCGTCTTTCCATGATCTACATGTCCAGCAGTGCCAATGTTAATACAGGGCTGGTAGCCGTATTCATCTATATACCATTGTGGTAAAGTATCCCTCCAGTGCAATGAACTATGCTACCGAATGAGGGGTATGTTAATCTTTATATTCTGAAATGACTTGGTTTTTTACGCCAAGTTTATTAGTGAATCGCCGATATATTTCCACGATGCCTCCAGCTCTCAAAAAGAAGAGGACTTCTGTAATGTCATTCCGTCTTGATGAAGATATCGTCGAAGCCTTACGCCAGGAGGCCGAGGAAGAGGAAATTAGTCTTAATGTTCTCGCCAATCACGTTTTCAGAAGGTATGTAGAATGGGAGAGGGATGCCCAAAAGACAGGTTCCATCCCAATAACAAAGGGGTTGTTGATGGTTCTAATTAATGAAATTGATGATAAAAGAATAGAGGAATTGGTTAGAAAGGTTGGCAAAGTTATAGCCAAGGAAGAGATCCTCTACATGGAAAGCAATTATGATCTTGATTCCTTCATAAAATGGCTAGAGGCCAGAAACAGAACGTCCGGGTTTGCACAGAAGCATATAGTTAATGGCAGAACACATGAATTCATAATACAACACGATCTTAATATGAAATGGTCATTATACATGAAGACACTCTTCGAAGTTATACTTGATGATGTTTACAAGAAAAAGGTGGATTTTAATATTTCACCTGCTACCTTGGTATTCAAGCTGGAGTATTAGTAATTAAAAAAAATGGAGTGTTTGTGATAATAATTATCCTATCTACTCTGCAACGTAAATACTTTCAGTCCTCTCCACATGTTTCTCTTCGCCAGCATCTCTCTTCGGTTTAGAATTTACTATACTCTCGAGATATGCTATTGTAAGGGTTCCTACAAGTGCTCCGCCGATGAGGATCCACTTATGGATACTTTGACCTA
>JAZFZF010000199.1:0-12981 GCA_036443875.1 Nitrososphaerales archaeon | reverse complement strand
CGCAGAGCATGTGCTATCAGTTCCAGTACACCCAATGGTAAGTGTAGATGACATCAAATACATTGCTAAAAGCATATGGAAAACACTTAGCAGGTAATAGCACAATTAAACATGTACTATATGAAGGACTTGGGATGAATTGAAGGATATCTTGGTTTATGCTCGACAGCATTGTTTGAAGCGCATACAAGAACTGTTAACCGTCGAGAGCTGGAAACGGTAATTCTTGGTGATCGTCCATTAATCTTCATTGACTATTCAACCATGAGTAATTTTGTGAGTTCTTTCCTGACAAGCACACCATCTACATGATGCGTTGGTTGAAGATTGTCTAGCGAATTATCAGAAATAGAAGCTAATGGTATGTTGGGTAGTAAATGCTCCTGCCGTTACAAAGGACCTCTCCTTTCAGGAATTTCAATTGAAGACAAAATAGGAGTAATTGGCACTACGGTTCCACAGGTATGGCCTACTGAATAGGCAGGTTGATTAAAAAGGCGTAAGAAACGAGTGTCCCAAGTTGAAAAGCTGAAGTAGCTTCCTTCACTTTGTATGGAGGGAATTAAAAAAGACTCAAGTGTTGCAACCCATTCAGGAGAATCATGACGCTAGCTCCTGATAGTTATCAAACCAAGGAAGAACGAGATAACAACTGTTATGTCAATAAATGTCCCTATAGGTTACCAGTTCTCTTATACACAAAGCTTAATAATATCGCTAGTGAGTTAGAACTATGCGTTTAATATTGTACACTGGGAAGGGAGGAACAGGAAAGACAGTTACCTCATGCGCCACAGCTTTGAAATGTGCCAAGAACGGATCCGAGACGCTGATTATATCAGCTGATCCAGCACACACGCTCAGCGATGCCTACACACAGAATATTGGCTATGAGATCACGAATGTGCGTGATCATCTAGATGCGTTGCAGATAGACCCTGTAAACGAGATGAACAAGCGGTTCCAGCGATTACTATCATACATGGCATCACTGTTTTCATCCAAAGGCATCGATGAGACCCTTGCTTATGAAATTGCGATGCTTCCGGGCATGACCCAACTTTTTTCATTGCTGAAGATTGAAGAAATCAATGAAAAGGAGACTTATGATGTTGTTGTGCTAGATATGATCGCATCTGGCGAAGCACTGCGCTACCTGTACTTTCCAAAACTGATCGGCAGTTTGAACAAGCGATTGATGAATTTTGCAGGTTTGTTCAGTGGTGTAGCAAGGATATTTGAGCCAATCGCAAGAATACCAGCACCAAGTTCTGCGATACTTAAGCTGGAGTTTGAACTGGTTGAAAGGCTTGAAAGACTAGCAGTTATTATAAAGAATCATGATGTAACAAGCATTAGGCTGGTTGCAAATCCAGACACTTTCAGCATAGAGAACGCAAAGCGCGCATTCATGTCAGCAAACCTATACGGAATCAATGTAGACTTGGCTGTTATAAACAAAATAATGCCTAAGGTTGAAGATGTATATTTTGCTAAATGGGCGGATTTCCAAGAGGGCAAGGTAAAGGAAGCGGAGGCAAACTTCTACCCGTTGCCAGTGAAGAAACTCAGACTGTTTGAAAGCGAGTTGAAGGGAATAGAAATGCTTGAAAGGTACAGCGACGAACTGTTCGGAACCGAAGATCCGACACAAGTATTCTACAGAGGCGAGACATTTAACTTCGAGACATTAGGCGAAACCTTCAATATGAAAGTCAAGGTGCCATTTACGGAAAAGGACGATTTTGATATAGAGCGATTCGGAGACCAGCTGACGATAAAGGTTAGAAATGAGGTGAGTCAATTGGTTAACATAGTGCCGCTTCCAGCTGTCACTATGGGAATGAAAATGTCTAGGGCAAAGCTACAGGGCGATGAGCTAAATATATTGTTTGAGAAAGCACTATAATCACTCAACCTTCACTTTTTCTTTATCAGTTTTCATCTCGCTTTCCATAAGCTCTATGTGTTTTTCTATACCAGCATCCACAGATCTGCTCATTATCTGTGCCATCTTAGCCAGAGAAAGGCCTATTGAGAGGGCAGAATCTAGAGCTATGTTTGACAGTAAGAACGGCAATTCTATAAGTTGACCTTCCTTTTCTTCGTTCACTGTTAGTTATACGAAAAAGTTGCTGATAAATATTTGCTTACATTGATACAATGCGATGGTAAGGTTCAGTAGCAAGGAGCGTACATTCATAAACGAATACGAGGTATGTCGTATGGCAACAATCGGCAATGACAAACCACATGTAGTACCCATATGCTACGTGTTGATAAACGATCACTTCTACCTCGCTACAGATTATGATACTAAAAAATATAACAATTTATTGAAGAATAGGAGCGTTGCACTTGCAATCGATGTTTACCAGCCAAACAAGGCAGTTATTGTAGAAGGTGAGGCAGAAATAGTTGAGGAAGGAAAGGCCTTTAGGGAAATCTATGATAAATTTTACAAAACATTTGCATGGGTAAGAGCTACACCATGGAAGGAGAATGAAGCACCGTTTATCAAGGTGAAACCATTAAGGAAGATCAGCTGGGGGCTATAGCATGACAAGTTTACTGGTTAGGTTTACTGGTTAGGTTAGCAGGCAAGGTAAGAGGTATAGTTACTTCCGATAGATGACATCTTTTGTGGTAGTGAATGTAAGTTTAGCATTGCTTGCACTGCAAAAGAATTACCACGATGCGAAAGATAAAATAATAGATGCAGAGGGAAGGACCCTATCCTAGAAGATGTAACATAGCATGACAATGAATTAAGATATATAATCCCAATAGATCTGATAGATCTGGAAATAAATAAAATTTATGAAGTAACAAATCTGTTCACAACATAATCACTTTCTTATAATCACTTCTGTGCTATTATTGATCTTTCTTGCCACATTCTCTTTACTAACGATCCTGCCAACTACGTTCACCGCAGAATATGGTTTTATTTCGTTGCCCTCGCTTATGGGCGTTGGACCAAAGAACAGACACAAAGCATTTCCCTGTGGCCAGTAAGCAACATCCTTCACGTTTACAGTAGATTTTGCATTTTCTGTTCCAACTTTCACTGCCATCGGCTCTGTGTAGAGTTCATCACCCCATCTGTTGATCATGACCTCTATTGGCAGCTTTTCCAAAATTGCCTTTACTGTTTTTGGAGCGCTTTCATCGTCTAATTCCACACTAGCCTTTTCGTTGATGTCAGGAAATTCGAAAATAATTGTATGCCTGACCATGACGGAGGGTACCTAATTAAGTATATGAGATTTGTGTTAATCTATAAACCTGTAAGAGTTCGTGCCAAAAGGAATAAAATAATCGCATTGGAATGGAATACCATTCACGGCGCTGGATATACCTCTGATCTTGGGGCTAGCTGACATCTTCATCTTGATAGGATATGTTAGCGATTACATATTCAGGAGGTTCGGGCTACCCGATATTATAATACTTTTTGCCATTGGTTTGTTGCTAGGACCATTTTTTGGTGTTATTGAAAGGGCAGATATTATTGATTTTGCTCCCCTGCTTTCCGCATTGGTCATAACGATAATTCTTTTCGATGGCGGTCTTAACATGAACTATAAGCGTGTCTTAAAGGGAAGCGGCAGGGCGATAATACTTGCTGCAACTGGCGTTGTTCTAACTATGATTACAACCGCATTAGTGACAGTCCCAATGCTTGGCTGGGCACCGGAGATGGGACTTTTGATGGGTGCAATAATCGGCGGAACAAGCGCAGCGATTGTGATCCCGCTTGCAAACAAAGTCAATTCAAATCAAAAGACATCAACGCTCCTTTCCCTTGAATCGGCTTACACTGATGTAATCGTAATAATGGTGGTATTGGCTATAATCCAGATCATAACCATACAGACAAACCCCGACGTTCTTAGCTTTGTCAGCAGGGGAATTGTCAACGGCATTCTTATCGGCGCAGCTATCGGTATCATAGTCGGCCTTGCATGGATGCGCGCGCTAATCGCGATGAAGACAGCTTATGAAGACATTCTTACGCTTGCAATAGCATTTGTGCTGTACGGCATAACGGAGTTTCTCGGAGGAAGTGGTCCTGTAGTAGCACTTGCTTTCGGTATAACTTTTGGAAACGCATCGAGGATATTTCGCTCATTAAAACACGAGCTTCCTCATGTGAGAGACTCAACCGTGGAAGTGTCTGCGAAAAAGTTCCACTCGCAGATATCATTTATGGTGCGTGCAATCTTCTTTGTCTTCTTAGGACTCATAGTCTCAATAAGCAATACTGGAATGATAATAGCAGGAATAATTGTAGCCTTAACACTTTTCTTCGCAAGAATTGGCGCTTCATGGGTGAGCACGTACAAGGATGAGGAGCTACGGAAGGACATGTGGCTTATTAGCTTCATGCTGCCAAGGGGTCTTGCTGCTGCAGTGGCAGCGCAATTGCCGTTGCTGTATAAAATCGAAGGCGCATCGGTATTTACTGATATTGCCTTTGTGGTGATAGTTGCTACGGTAACAATTACTGGCATAGGATTGAATACAACCAAAGCATCACGTTCCTTATGGCCTGCACTGAAGACAGCGACTGGTTCAATCGGAAGAACAGTGGTATTCAAGAAATCGATGGTAATCACAGCGGTAGTATTTGGAGTAGCCGTGTCTGGTGTGTTTGCATACAATGGCGTCACTGGTGGCGAAGTGTTTGGGAAATTTATTCCAACAATCGAACAGAGCAGAGTATCCGATCTTTCCGTCAAATCCGTAGGAACAGATAGAACATACTTCTTCGATAGCAGTTCAACAGAGAAGAATGCAATACAACAGTTCGGGTCAAGTAATATTCTTTCCTATAAATGGGAGTTCGGCGACGCGGGCACAAGTAGGCAAAAGGAGGTAATACATCAGTATATAGAAGCAGGTGTTTACGTAGTGAAGCTAACGATAACCAGAGAAGATGGGCGTGTATATTCAGAAAATATGGTTCTTACAGTCCAGTAATCCATCAGCAAATTACATTCGAGCTGAAAGAGGCAAATATAATTAGCCTGAGTCACTCGAAAAAGACCCTTCACAGAATAAAATAAAAAATGGGGGCTAGGGAGCTACAAATTTCACCACGTTGCTCTAGATAATTTGTCAATGTACGCTTTATCTCTACTCTATAAAATCATGCAATGACACAATCAGCTCTGGACTACTTCCAGAAATTAATAGATGAGCACTTTGAGCGAGAAAATGTCATAATGAAAGAGATGCTACAAGCGGATCTATCAAAAGAAGAATGGATCCAACTCCAAAATTTCATGCGTTCACACTCACACAGCAAGTTTGTGAGGCAAATGAGACGTTACAACAATTAGCAAGGTCTTTTGACCGAGTCAACTTTTTGAGTAGGGAAGTTTAATAATTAACCGCAGTTATCTAGAAGATATGTCCAAAGAGGAAAAAGTTTCTAAAAGAGAGATAGGTAAGGCAAGAGGAAGCAAGTTAAAAGAGATAGCATTATCAGAAAACAACACATTTAGCGAGAGAATGAGAGCAATTGATCTTCTGGGACAACTTGGCGATGATGCATTTGAAGAGCTTTCCGACATTGCTTCAAAAGGACTTACCTACAGCGAGAGAATGAATGCTCTTGACATGTTGGAAAAAATAATCAGGAGCGGCTAAATTCTTACTTTTTCTTCCTGATCTTTATCCATGCCAGCAGAATAAATAATTGTGTATAGGGTGTAGACCAGGAGGAAGCAGATGACGCGCTCGTATAGAAGCACGAAGCACAATAATGTTGACCATGCTAGGATTTTGAAGGAAGTATTAATTATACCATGATGAGGATATTGTCTGATCTGGGAAAGAAATGAGGATAAATGATCACTAGAAAGAAACCAAACCCTTCTTGTTGAAGTGTTCCAACACAAATAATTCTGTTGCTACTTCTATTATTGGCCTCGTTATATCACCAATACTATTTACAATATCAGCGACTCTTCCCGACCATATAGATGCAAATGATAACAAGCAATCGGAATACGCATTCAAGGCATCTCTTGGCATCATAGGTGGTTCTTTTACCTTTCCTTCGGAATAGAGCTGTTTCCATCCATTATCTATATACCAATTTCGCAGGAACTGCTTGCTAAAATCTTGGAAGCGTTTAGGTTCATTCTTTACCTCATCGATCAGAAGAGATACTTTTGCAGGGTCGAGACTCCATCTACGCTGGTAAAAGTCGAATAGCGTTGTTAATATGCTGAAATCTTTTATTTGCACCAAGTACCTGTCTTCTTCAGGGTTTCCAAAAGTGTCTGCTAGTCCAACGTTGCCATCTGAATCTACAAATAATTCATACTTACCATCTGTCCTCAGCAGCCCCTTCTGGTCTGCATATTTAGAAATTAAGGGAATGCATTTTTTAATCATCTCCTTCCCTAGCTCCCACTGCTCATCAGTTAGTCTGGACCTCATTCTTGCCTCCTCTTCAGTTAACAGTACATCACCTCTCTTGTCGTATTTAGTAGTATATGCCAACTTGAAGTTGCCTCGTTCCGCATCAGGGATAATCTCCCCCCCCTCTGGCATTTCGGAAAAACCGTAATCCCTGAAGTTCTTCTTACCAGCCTTGAAATTACGCAAAAGTGATGATCTTGGATGCAAATAGTAGTTGAAGATAACTTCAAGATCTACAACTCTGTTCCTAGCACCAACTTCGATCTCATCAGGATCCCTTGGGAACCCATTCTCCCCAGGAACCCTAACCACGTGTATCTTGCAGCCATCTTCAGTTTCTTCTATGAAACAGGTTCTTATGCCATTGCTCTTAGCTATCTCAAAACTCTTGTTAATGATAAATGTCATGGCCACGCTCTTATTCTTGATATCATAGGGCCACCTACCCTTCACCTTGTAATCAAATATCGAGAATGAATCTTTAGGAATGAAGTAACCTATCCCCATCTCGTTATCCTTAGGCGATTTTTCAATCACAACGGTCTTTGCAGACCCTTCACGTGTGAACATCTGTATCAGATCAAGTTATCACTCGCATTAAAACCATTCAGCATCAACATATCAACTTGTACAGCAAGATAAATTTAGATCATTATAACTAAGCTAGACTAAAGTGATAGGAATTCAATGTATTAATAATAATCTTGTGATGCCAGCAGGGGAAGACAACTTTGTATACTTGAAAATGAATTTATAGTAAAGATGCTAGCAGACTTTCTTGTTAGGGCCAACGGTGCGGGAAAGTTAAAGACAAGAGAGTGGTATTATAAACGCCTCGATATATACTGTAATCAGAAAAAACCTAGCCTACTTTTAAGATTTATAACTCAAATGCACAAAGTCATGTTGTTGCCAATCCCCGGTCCAGAATTTGATGCCGTAGAAGAGCCTGTTCACGTTATCAGAGATTTTCTCAAGAGGAACAACAAGGACGCATGGTTGCCAGAAGAGATAAGCGAGAACACAGGTATCGATATAACCACGGCATATCATCTATGTCAATTGCTACGTGCAAAATACGTTGAATCTGCCGCAAAGGGAAAGTACTTTCCCATACAATCCATAGAGAGGCTTGGTCAAACTTTCTTCAAGTGGGCACCTAGAAGCAAGTCACCACGCAAAGGCCGTAAATAAGATTTTTACACCTCTATAAATTCAGGTTGTTTGGTTTGTGTATTAAATATTACAATTGTTGCTTTACCTTCAAATCCATGAGCTGTCCCCGGATTAAGAACCAATGTTCTACCAACCTTTGCATTTTCTAAAGCATGTGTATGACCATAAATGACAACATCGTATTTTTCACACTCAATCAATCCATCTTTCAGTTGCGGCTCGGTTCCATGATAAACTGCAAATTTTATACCATCCTCCTCAATCTCACAGAAATCACCTTTAATCTGTCCACCTATCTGGTTAAAGGCGCTGATGAGCCTGAATTTGTCTCCATCATTGTTTCCAAATATTCCAACAAGTTTTAATCCCTGAAATTCTTTAATCGTTCCTGGGCTTACATAGTCGCCTACGTGAATAACAAAGTTTACTTTTTTATCTTTGAATAATTGGACAGCTTTCTTGATGTTATCAATATGGTCATGTGAATCTGATATTATGCCGATTTTCATAATATCAATTTAGTAATCAACAAATTAATAGAGTTTTCTGCAACTAATAGATTCAAATCCGTGACGGTAGTTTTCAAACCTATTTATGTTTGAGCTCGAAACAGCATCTTTGCTAGGACGGTCTCTCAAAATTAGCTACTATCACTTACGACCAAACCTCACTCTTTTCTGGAGTTGTGATTCTGTCGTTCCATTACCATCTCCGACTTGGCATGATTTCTTCGCCTTAGTATCTGCGGTGTAAACAAGAAAAAAATGATTGTTAGCAGAAATCAAGGTTTATTTAAGAGAGAAATTTCCTCCACAGCGTATTTGTAATTGGTTAACAAACTAATGCATTCATAGCTTCTGTTGCAATAGCGTTCCGTCGTCAGTTCTGAAGGCACAATCGATCAAGTTAACAATAACAATTATATCTTCTGGCGCAGACAGCCCATTGTACTGAATACCAAGGCAATTAATGGTAGTACCATGACGCACTTTTCCATAACTGGAAGGGACATCTACTTCACTGGTCCTGGAGAACAGTTTGATGGAGCGAATTATTCTGTCGACAGATTATCAGAAATAATCAAACTAATGTGTAAGGATTGATCTTGTAATGGTCAAATCATTCTTACATGTAAAGATAAAACAGATGAGAGTGGCTATTTAGGTGGTAGATATGGGCACCAAGGTAAATCAGGTATCTAGGGTGGAGCTCTTTGTTGAAATAGCCAAGGCGCTTGAACTTGAAACCAGTGTAACAGAGGAGAACAACGCATTATCAATAGATGTGTCTAAAGGCCAGCTAAGTCTGAAGGTCATTTTTGGAGACTTCAAGAAAGTTAGAATATGGAAGAAGTTTGCTTTTGCACCTGTCGACATAATGGAAGAATATAGGAGAGCGGAGGAATTGCTAAAGCCTCTCGCACACGCATTCAGCATAGAATGGCATATTGCAAAGAAGAAGATTGCAACCAAGTGGTTTCTTGAGAGCCAGACTGACCGGAATTTTCTGCTAGAGATTGTGCTTGAGAATCTGGAGAAGGATCCAGACTTCCTGAAGGAACTCCTTTCAGATAAGAATAGAAATTATTTCGTTAGAAAGTCTCTACCGTACATGATAAATGACTGGCCAGAGTTCACGAAACAAAGGAGTAGCAAGTTATTGAACCTGCTTGACGAAGCGGACAGGTGAACAAGTTACTAAAATTGATATTCTAGCTCCCTCAATCATTTTCATGGCACACTGGCTCTTCAAGGAAGAACCCAACAATTACTCCTTCGAAGAACTCCTGAAGGACAAGAAGACCAGATGGGATGGTGTAAGAAACAATTTGGCACTTAGACACTTGAAGAGTGTAAAGAAGAACGATCTGGTTTTATACTATCATACAGGCATGCAAAAGGCGGCTGTTGGTATAGCAAAGGTTGCTTCGGGCGCATATCCAGACCCTGAAGCAAAAGATCTAAAGCTACTGGTTGTGGACATTCTTCCGGTAGAAAAACTGAAGAGACCTGTTGCACTTGCAGAGATAAAGGCAAATGCAAAATTCAAGAACTTTGAGCTTGTGAGAATTCCACGTCTATCGGTAATGCCAGTACCCAATACGTTATGGGATGAAATCATCAGGATGTCAAAACAAAACCCATCATAAGAATTTATTATTTTACGTAGTCGCAGATGCCACAAGAACCTCCCATGGGAACTCTATTATACCATCTTTCAGAAACTTCTGCGCCTGTTCCTTCGATTCACTCCTGATCTTTTCAAGCACGGCTGGGTCGAGAGATTCTAATCTGTTTCTTATTCTGTTGGCAGTAGATCGCATAAACTCCCTCCAGTAATCATCAAAGATTCCAGCGTTGTACGTATAGGAATAGCTTTTGACATCGATATTCTTTAGATCGCACTTCTCAAGTTCTACTCTCAATGAACTAGGCCTCCCATATCTACATGGGTTGGGACTTCCTACAGGTCGTATGTCAGGAATATGATGTAGAATAGAGCTTGATATCGAGGTGAAGTATGGAACATTTTCTTCAGAGCCGTGAACAGAAATAGCGATCCTGCCATTTTTCACAAGAACCCGCTTAATTTCTCTTAATGCCTTCTGCGTATCAGGGAAGAAAAAAAGCGCAAACTGGCTGACAGCAACATCAAACGATTGATCTGGGAATTTCAGATCCTCAGCATCCATTTCAAAGAAGTCAATATTATCTGCGCTGCTCATCTCTTTCCTAGCAATTGCCAAGGGTCCCGCAGATATGTCAATCCCAACCACCTTACCACTCTTACCCAGCCTGTTGAGAGCCTCTCTAGCAACTATTCCAGTACCAGTTGCTATGTCTAAAACATTATCTCCCTCATGCAACTTTGCTACTTCTATAAGTTTCTCGACGCTCTTGAACGGTCCGGCCCTTCGGGCAACGTAATGTTCATGATAAATACACGCCTTCTCCGTCCAGTCCTTTTTGAGTTCTTCCTTATACCTGACAGGGTCGAACTGCTTGTTCAATAATACATTCGTAACAGTTCAAGTATAAAATCCTTCAATGACAATTATTAAATAGTCGTCAAGTCAAATTCAACTGGACTTTGATTTTCAGACAAGTTTTAAAATACGAACTGGCGAGGCATCTGGACATGGAATTTCAAGTACAAACAGCTGAGGTAGAGCACTCGATGCATAATGCGTACCAACCCAGACTTGCTTTATTAAGCATTGGACAAAAAGATATTATAGAATTGATAGGTGCGAAGCAGGTAAAAGAGATATTGAACGAACGGTTAAAGTTTTTATGTTAATAGATCAAAATCCGTTGTTATGTCAGAGGATTATCAGAAACTTTCCGGAGAAGAGATCGAGCAAGAACTTGCAAAGCTGATAGGATGGACAGTAACAAATGGGAAGCTTAACAGAACTTTTGAGTTCAAAGATTTCAACGAAGCGTTCGGCTTCATGACTAGGGTGGCAATGGAGGTAGAAAAACTAAACCATCACCCAGAATGGTTCAATGTTTACAACAAGGTAAAGATTGAACTGGTAACACATGATGTTAACGGCATAAGCAACTACGATTTCAAGCTCGCTAACATAATCAACAAGTTGGCAGGAAAATAAATCATACAGGTATAATATCAATCCAGCGGAGGGGGGCTTCGAATAATAACTACCGAGTCGCTCATAAGAGCTGTGCATTGCTTATAATTAGCGGTCGTGAAAAACACAATTTTTGATGTACTAATAACGCATAGAATGGTTTGACCATGCATATTCTCCATAATTTTTTCATTCTTTGATTACACATCGTTTCATTTCCTTATATACTGGACAAACTAAACCTTAAATATTCTATAACTTATCTCATTTTGGAATGTCGACTCAGGTAACGATTGAAATTGTAAAGGTACCTGCCATTGCTATAGGCATTCTGCTTACGATCTTTTCATTTGGAATGTTCATAACTGGATACGATCAGGGACACTTGTTTAGTGTTGCAATGGGTGAACAAGCGTTTGAAGATCTTTATCTGCATGAATTGTTCCATGATATGCGTCACGCAGCAGGATTTCCTTGTCACTAGGAATATGATATAATTGAGAACAGCAGTTTTCATAGGTATAACTTTACTCGCAGGAGCAATCAGTGGTATAATCTATGGTAGTATGAATTTGATAGTAACAGAACCTTTTATCGACCAAGCAATCGATCTCGAAATTCAAAATGCTATAAGAGAAGGCGAGAACATTGGCTCTACGGAAGAAATCACCCAGTACAGAATGTGGCAGAAGGGCGGCCAGGTACTTGCTGGTGGTATTTTAGGGCTCTCATTAGGTTCTCTATTCGCATTGGTATATGCATTTGGATGGTCTTCACTCCCAGGCTCAAATGGCACAAAGAAAGGATTGTTCCTGGCAGCCGTAATGTGGTTCACGATCTTCCTGCTACCGTTTCTAAAGTATCCCTCGAACCCTCCGGCAGTTGGAGATCCAGAGACCCTTTACTACAGACAATCTCTATACCTACTTTTCATAGCAGCCTCTGGTTTAGGTGCATTAGGATTAGCCTTCTTGTACAAAAGACTGGGCGATAGAAGGCTCAGGAAGTTTGCTGTAGCTACACTATACGCGGCTTACATATCTGCGCTATTTGTTATGATGCCTCCAAACCCAGACCCTATAACTATACCATCGGATCTGGTTAATAATTTCAGGATTGCAAGCGCATTAACGGTAACTCTTTTCTGGTTTCTACTCGGAGCAACGTTTGGAGCTTTCTGGGACAGATTTAAACCTCAGGTTAGAATTAGAAGCAAGTTCTAGTCCTTTTGGATCACCGATTCATATGCATATCATAAAATGACAACTTAATTCCAAATATAATAAAGATTTTTATAATCTGAATAGGGTTAACGGCAAGGGCTCGGGCAGATTTGGTAGTTGACAATAATGGAATTATTTCTTACATCCGTGTCTTCAAAGAAGATCTAGCTATCTTCAAGATAAAACCAGAGAACGGTGAAGTCCCTGACTTTAAGGCAGGTCAATTCACGACGCTTGGCTTACCAGTTAAGAATGAAGGAGGTAAGGTAATTAGAAGAGCATATTCAATCGCATCTCCCCCAGAACACAAGAAGTATTTTGAACTCTACATTCGCTGGGTAAAAAAACCCGTACCGGGAAGAGTAACAACTGAATTGTTCGAAAGAGAGGTGGGCGACGAGATCTTTTGGCTTAAACCAACAGGACCTTTTGGAATTCTTGACAAAAGACGTGATGGATCACAAGACAATAGGCGTATAGTTATGATGGGAGGAGGCACAGGCCTTGCTCCATTTATCAGTTTCAGTCTGCATCTTAAAGCAAGAGGTG
>JAZFZF010000198.1:0-4273 GCA_036443875.1 Nitrososphaerales archaeon | reverse complement strand
AAAGTTCAATCCACAGGTTAAATCTAGCAGTATAACTTGGATTTTAAAAGATACAAATTCGGGTAAAATAAATGATGATATTGATTTAAATTTTAAAGTTGGTGAAAAAGTTAAGATAAGATTATTTAATGATGAAAGCACATCATTTTCGATTCAGCACCCGATTCATTTTCATGGACAAAGGTTCTTAGTCCTAGAAAAAAATGGTGTTAAAACAGAAAATTTAGTTTGGAAAGATACAGTTTTAGTTCCAATTGGTTCATATGTTGAGATCTTATTAGACATAACAAATCCTGGAGAATGGATGGCGCACTGTCACATCGCAGAACACTTAACATCGGGAATGAAGACGAGTATTAAGGTTGTATAAATACTCCTCTCGTCGCTGAAATAGTCAGGCTCGATATTTCCTAGTTATGCTGTCGTATACAATTCCTAAAAACAACATCGTCAATGTCGAAATATTTACAAAGTGAGCATACTTGTCTCCATGCATAATCTGGTTCCTGTGATGAATGAAGATGTTGAACTTTTCTCTCATCTGTTCTTTACCTAGCAATTCTTCAAATGTATAAACTTCGAAAAACTGGTCCAACTTGATTGGAAAGTTAGGATACCTGGTGGTTTTAGTCTCCTTCTTGTAAAACCAAGTAAGAATACCATCTCTTGCTTTCGGAATAAACCGGAAAACATGATCTAGTTTGACTTGGATATACTGGAAACGAAAGGAAAAACTTGTTTGAAATCGTAGTTACGGTATTCAATTTATAGCTCTGAGAATTATTACAGTGTTAGTATCATCTACACCTTCGATACGTCTCACGTCATCTATGCACTTGTTTATTTCCGTAATTGCTGCTGCGCTTACTATCACCACTATATCATATTGACCAGTTATTTCATAAACTACATCGACACCTTGAAGAGATTTTAGCTTTTCAGAAACTTTAGAAGTATCTGTAGACGGACTAACAGAAATTAATGTGATGGCACTTGTCTTATTACTCACACCTATTTCAATTGTAAACTTCTTTATTGTTCCGTTCTGAACAAGATTCTTTACTCTTCTTCTTACCGCAGATTCTGATAATCCAACTTCTTGCGCTACTTCTACAAATGCTTTCCTTGAATCTCTTTTTAGTATGCTGATTATCTTTTCGTCGATCTTATCAAGCTTAGACAATTCTTCTTTCCTCTTCCTTAATTAACACCTTGTCCATTATAGATAAAGCGTTTGATACTGTCTCTTCATCGATAACCAATGGAGGTAGTAGCCTGATTATGTTTTTTCCAGAATAGAGCATCAGTAATCCTTCCTTTATTCCATTAAACAACACATCTTTAACTTCAAATCTCAGTTCAGCTGCCAACATCAAACCCAAACCCCTAACCTCTCTTATTATTTTATGCTTGTCTTTCAGTGCAAGTAAACCTTCTTTGAAATATTTGCCTACGCTACTGGCGTTATCAACAAGGCCATCATCGACAATACACTCCAAAGCAGCACGCCCTGCTGCGCAGGCTAGAGGGTTACCTCCGAATGTTGAGGAATGTTCTCCACGTTTCAAAGAATCCATCAACACTTCCCTTGCCAAAGTAACACCCATTGGCACACCACCAGCAATACCTTTTGCTAAACACATTATATCAGGGGTAACATTCCAGTTCTCTCCTGCCCACAACTTTCCTGTCCTGCCAAGACCGGTCTGTATTTCATCAAATATTAGTGCTATACCTTTGCTATCACAAATCTCTCTTACTTTCTGTAGATATCCGTCAGGTGCTACGTGTATGCCATTCTCCCCTTGCACGGGTTCTACAATTACAGCGGATGTTGTAGCGTCAATTGCATCCTGCAGTTTGGTAGCGTCCCCAAAGGGTACAAACTTCATACCTTCCAGCAGCGGTGCAAATGCTTCTCTATATTTTTGACCGTATGTTATTGAAAGCGCTCCCATAGTTTTACCATGAAATGAACCCATCATCGCTACTATACCATGTTTTTTTGTGTATTTTCTAGCAATTTTGATGGCAGCTTCCACAGCTTCCGCACCGCTGTTAGAAAGGTATGCTTTACTCAATCCTTTTGGTGCGACGCTTATTAATTTCTGCAAAAGTGCAAGTCTGGCATCATTATAGTATGAACTATGACATGTTATTAGTTTCTCTGCCTGATCCTTTATCGCCCTGACGACCTTATCATTGCAGTGACCAACAAGTGCTACGCCGTATCCAGCCATGCAATCTATGTACTCCCTTCCGTTGCTATCCCAAACCTTTGTGCCCTTGCCCTTTACCAAATTTATGGGAAAGCGCTGATATACATTTGCCAAGTATTTGTCTTCTTCACTCACCACTTATCACCGTACAATTATCATGTTTTAACGCAGATGAGATTGGATTATCTATTTGGCCTGATGCGATTATGGCTTCTTTTACACCCATGTTAAGAGCTTCTGTACACGCCAGCACCTTCTTCTCCATCCCAAAACCTATATTTCGTAACATTTCCTTTGCCTCACCAACCGTTAGGTGCGTAACGAGTTTGTCGTCCATCATCACACCATTTACGTCTGTGAGAAAGATGACACGATCTGCCTTTAAACCGCCAGCAACGTATGCTGCTGCTCTATCACCATCAACATTCAACGGATCGAATTCTTCACTTAAAGCTACAGGGGAAATTATTGGTACGTGTCCACTAGATATAATTGTATTTAACAACAATGTGTTAATACCATGGATCTTACCAGTATAACCACCATCGATTGCTACCTTCCTTCCCCTTTCATCAATTATTAACAGTTTTTTCTTCCTGTCTGCCTTGATTATAGCACCGTCTATTCCAGCCAAGCCCACGGCATTAATACCATGTTTCTGTAGTATAATGACAATTTCCTTGTTTATCTTGCCCGACATTACCATTGTATAGATCTCTACCGTCTCCCTGTCGGTGTATCGGCTCCTGATTCCTCCAGGGGATACTACAAATTTTTGCTCCTTCCCAAGCTTTTCAGCTATTCTTGTAACTTCCTTGCCTCCACCATGCACAAGGATCACTTGATCATGACCATTAACATCCTTCAGATCGAGGATAGTGCTCTCATGTAAACCATCAACAACGCTACCACCAATCTTGATTACGAGCATACAACTCACACTGGATTTACTGGAGTGTATCTTAGGCCATCACTCTCATCGAACCCATGCATGACATTCATGCATTGAATGGCGGACCCAGCTGCACCCTTCATGAGATTGTCCGAGGCAGATAAGGCTACCAACCGAGCATTCTTTTCATCCACATCGAAGCCTATATCACACAAGTTTGAACCGATCACGAACTTCGGGTCTGGATACTTGTAAAGACCCTTTGTATCCCTAATGAGTCTGATAAAAGGCTCTCCCTTGTATATGGCCCTGTACATCTTCCACAACTCTTTAACAGTTATCTCTCGTTTCAGAAATGTGTGACAGGTGCATAAAATTCCTCTTACTATATTAACAGCGTGAGGGCTCATGCTTACCCTAACATCCCTTTTTGCAATCGCACTTAACTCCTGTTCAATCTCCGCAGTATGTCTGTGATTAACAGGTTTGTACGGTCTTACGACGCCATAACGCATAGCATGATGTGTTCCAGCTGATGTTTTTCCTCCAGCACCAGAAGAACCTATCTTGCTATCAACTATAACATGATCCAAGTCAATCAAATCATTCTTTACCAAGGGTACAATTGCAAGCACTGATGTCACTGCCATGCAACCTGGACATGATACTAGCTGTGAGTTCTTTATCTGATCCCTATACAGTTCAGGAATGCCGTAGACTGATTTCAAAAGAAGTTCTGGATGCGGATGCTCCAAGCCGTAATACTCCACATAACTTTTCGGATTCTTTAACCTGTAATCAGCACTTAAATCAATGACCCTCACGCCAGCATCGTACAGTCTCTTCACTATCCCAACAGCCTTTCCATGGGGCACCGATGTGAAGACCAGATCACAGTTGTTGCTTAATCTATCAAGATCAACAGGCGAAAATGTAAGCTCCGTAAAGCCTTTGAGGCTTGGATGTACTCTATGCACAAATTCACCATCATACTTTCTCGATGTTACCATTCTGAGCTCTATTTTGGGGTGCATCACGAGTAATCGCAATAGTTCTCCACCAACATAACCTGACGCGCCAACTACCCCAACTTTCATAGAATCAACTCGCCATCTTTGCCGCGTAAGTTATTATTTCTGCGGCTATGTCTTTTTGGCTAACG
>JAZFZF010000197.1:0-10980 GCA_036443875.1 Nitrososphaerales archaeon | reverse complement strand
TGTTGACCTTCCTATTGGTTCTCCATCCCTTGTACACCATCATCATAATCGGTCCTGTGGACATGCCCAATCCCATTCCCAGTAACATATCTACATGCGACATCGCGTGCCCAGCAAGAGATAAGCTCAGTACGATTGCAACAAGTACAACTGTGGCAATTGCCCATACCACTAGTGAACCTACCAATGATATCAAATCTTAAGACACAGCAATGAACATAACCCTTATCAATTTCCGCGATACCAAGGATAAAGATGGCCAGCATCTCACTGTATAAAATTTGTATAATTATCAAGAACAACTATTACACAACAGCTAGATAATGAAGAGGGTCTAAACATAGACACAAATTCAAAAAAATATTCCTGGACTGTCACATCAAAGATGTCGGAATTCTATATCACGTACAAATCTACAAATCAATACTTTAAACCGTTAACATATGATTCAATCATTGCAGAACAAATCCAACACCTACAATTTGAAATGGGGAGGGGGTAATTACAACAAGAAAATTTAGGTAGGGTTTATCTAGGCACCCCAACGTTTACTGTCCTGATTTGCTGCACAATAACGAGTCAGCTACTACCCACTGTGATCGCTAACCAGGTTGAGCTACTCCAGAACTATCATACAGCATGGATTAGATATTTTACCAGCATTGATTTACTCTTCCATAGAATCTTGATCGGTTCTTGTAAATTCTTCCCTGATCCTAATAAGATTCTGTCCTCCAGCTTTCTTTACCTCAACCAACTCTTCACGCTCCAGACGCTTAACAAGTCTCCATACAGTAGTTTTTGGCAGATCAAACTTATCCCTGATCTCACTTTCAAATGCTTCTCCACCCTTCTCCGCAATGAAGTTTAGAGTCTCTTTATCATCCTCTCTTAGATACGGCCTTTCCGTAAATATCTTCTTCAGATTTATGATTCGCCGTTCCTTAACTACAAGTTCCGTAGGTATTCCAAATGCAGTTTTTTCTATCATAATTTTCTTTCTAGAACGGATATACACGGCAGTCCCAGCTGCCCCAGCAGCAGATGCTACTATAACACCTACGATTACATAGACTGGATCAAAATAATCTGTTCGAGCATTCCTTGCATCCAAAGCAACCACTCTTGCCTGTGCTGCCAGGCCTAATGTCCGTTCATAATTGCCATTTATGTAGTCCTCCCCTGCCTCACTGAAGAGCTGTTCTGCATTAGAAACATCAAGACCCTGAACCTTACTCTCCTTTATAGCTCTCTCAGCTTCACTTAATACATTGCTCGCAAGTAATGCGTTATGACCGGTATTGTTGGCAATTGTCTTTGCATCGTTCGCAAAAATTTCTGCATCGGCATATTTACCATCATCAAAAGCTTGCTTCGATTCATTCAACTTGATTTCAGCACCACTGACAACTACACCATTCATCTTCTGCTCTGCTATGACCTTCTCCGCCTCACTTATAGCTACATTGGCATGCTCTTTTGTACCAAGAGCACCTATGACATAGCTGATCTCGCTATAGCCCTCTGGCATTATCAATGCATACCGGTTCTCGGAGAGCTTGATCGAGTTCGGTATCTGGTTCAGACCAATTATCACACTATCTTCGGGCAGTCGTATGGAAGCATCTATAGGAGCATCAAGAGCAAAGGTCCAGAATCTGCCTGTCTTGTTCACCAGATCTGTAGTATATGTTATTAATATACTCGAGGTACCAAACGTATCTACAACCAAGGAGTCATTCTCTATCCTGTTATCGACAATCAGGTTATTCTCATCAACAACTATCAGCTGCTCATATGCACTGCCGAACAAAGGTAACGTTAATGGAGGAACTGTTACATCAGTGCTCAACCGGTACTCTACTGATGCCTTTCCATCGGCAAAGAGTGCTATAAGTAGCGATTCTGGTGTATATTCCTGCGCATATACTGAATTGAAGATAATTATCAATATTAAAACTGATAAGAATAAAGCCAAAAGTGTATTCTTCATAATTTATCACATGGTATAAGACAGTACAACCCATAGTATAATATGGTAATATGATATGACCGTATCATCATAACGTCATTCTATCGAGAACTGATATAAGTTTTATTAAACTAGTCAGCTGGCAAGCTCGAAATGGTTCCGCATCCAATCCTTCTTGTCGCCAATCAATAAATGTGCAAGTCCAATAAACCTCTGTTCGTGTTTTATTTATAAAAAACTAATCATAATTTCAAATCCCAAAATAAATTTGATTAATAATACTAATTTGCTTTAACTAGGATCTTCTGCCAACTAGGTGTCTCCTTCTCAACCCACATGAATTTCCTCTGCAGGGTACTTGTGTAAATCTTCTTCCAGTCTAGATCTACATGATCTGCCCAAGCCTTGATTACTCTAGGATCTATGTAATTGCGTAGTGACGTTCCGAGGTTGTGATCCCTAGTACTTTCCGTCAACTTTAACTGAAGTTCTGCCTTCTCCTTCCGTTCCTTAAGCCTTTCAGCCTGCTTCTCTGTCTTCGGTTTTGTCTCTCCTATATTCTTCAGCCTCTCCTTTTTCTTCTCCAGGGTCTGTTCAAAGTTCTTTACAGGCGCCTTTTTGTGGTTGCATGCTACTGCTGCTTGAAGATTCGCCATCTTTGCATGGTAGATCTTCACAAACCCTGAACTCTTTACAATCTTACTATCGATACCTGACAGATAGCTCTTCACTATTTCCGTGCCAAGGTATGTTCTAAACACTTTAGCAGACAATCCAGTCACTATATGGCTCAGGAAATTGTTTACATGCCTCGAAGTTATACCCGAAAATATCAGTTCATTCCGCTCCTTTCCCTGTACAAATTCTTTCATATTTTCATAAACTTTAAGATCCTTTCCATCAAGTTTTACGTTCTTCTGCCATCTCACACTATCCTTGCCTAGAAAATCAAATTCTATAGTTTGATCCTGTAGTTTTATATGCTCAACCCTTAGCGTAGTTGCACCAACCGTATCTGCTTCATCTGGATCCTTTTCGTCACCTACCCTCATCGCAAGTTTGTATATCAGATAGCATACGGTAGCCACCTTCCGTTCTTTCACATTCTTCGACTCGACTCCTTTGTAGATCTTGTTGATAACTTTCTCTATCTGCTGACCAAGCTTGCTTGCCTTGTCGTACTTGGCCTTGTCACGTTCCTGCCTCAATGTGGCCGCATCTGACAGCCATACATACTTCTCTTTTTCTGCAAGTCTATCGACCCATCTGGCCAACCACATGGAATCGTGATCATGCACAATCTGACCCCACTCTCCTGGGGGCACTTGAGCATCCTCGCCAAGATTTAGCACAATATCTCTTGGGTAAACTCTTGGCTTCCACTTGCCTCGGAACGGATGCTTCCCCCTCCCCATGAATATACCAGGAGGTTCAACCATCCAGTTGGCAATATCAAAGGTCTGACTATCAACTTTGGCCAAGCCGTACTTTGCCTTCAATTCCTCCCTCATCCTCTTCCTTTCAGCAGCACGTTTCTTCTTTGCCTCTTTGTCCAAAACAACGCTCTTCTCTTTATCCACCCACGCATAAATCTCACCAAAGTCAATATCCTGTATAGTAGCTTCTTTGAACTCAGGAGGAAACAGTTTAAGGAGATCGTTCACGAAATTCTCTGCAAATACTGGATCCTGCACGTATGGGGTATCCTTCTTCTTTGCCCATGCAACAACCATCTCTTCCCGCATTGAATTCAGAGCTACAGTTTCACCCTTGATCTTTATCTTGAAGCCTCTATACTCGTACTCAGGGGGGAATACAACTCCATTATGCTCCAGAGTCTTCCATTTCATACCACATACCTCTTTTGTAGATTATTTAAAATCCTCACAACCGTCCGCAAACCATCGCATGTATTTCTGAGTATACCCTCACCAAGTCATATATCAACATTAAGGCGAGATTCTTGATAGCGAATTGTTAATAAATATCCTATAGTTAATTCACTTAATTGGATCAAAAAATAGCAGTTGTTACAGGCAGCTCAAGCGGAATAGGGTTTGCCACATCATTGTTGTTGGCAAGGAATGGCATTCATACATATGCTACCATGCGCAACCTCAAAAAATCCACCAGTTTAGTGGATGTGATTCAGAGGGAGAAACTACCATTGCAAGTCATACAGCTTGATGTTAATGATGATAAATCTGTTAAAGATACGATCGACAAAATAATAGCCGAAAGGGGGAAGATAGACGTCCTGATAAACAATGCTGGTTATGGATTGGTAGGGTGTGTAGAAGATCTCTCCTTGGATGAAGTCAGGCATATCTTCGAGACCAACCTCTTTGGAGTCATCAGAGTTACACAGGCAGTATTGCCTATAATGAGAAAACAGAAAGGCGGTACAATAGTAAATATAAGCTCCGTTGTAGGCAAGATAGGCCTTCCCGTTACACCAGCTTACATTAGCACCAAGTTTGCTCTAGAAGGATTGTCTGAATCGATGCGGTACGAGTTGGAGCAATTTGGTATAAAGGTTATAATTGTAGAACCTGGTGCGGTAAGAACCGACTTTTCCGATAATATCAAGGTAGCAAAAAAGGCAATGGATCCTAATTCATTATATTCTCAGTTGACCCAGAAGGTGTCTGCAGGTCTTAAACTACTGCTGAAGCATGGAACTCCCCCAGAAGAAGTCGCGAAGGTGATACTGAAGGCAGTCACTTCAAGTAATCCAGAACTAAGGTATCCGGCAGGTAATGATGCGGTGATGATCATAGAAGCAAGGAGGAATATGTCGGACACAGAATTTGAAAAGTTCATGAAGAAAGAGATCTTGCAGTAATATGAATAGGTCTTTAAGAATAATTATATTGACTCTGTCACATCCACAATTAGATCCCTTGAATTAACCTCCTATGGGGAATATAGGACCAACGGATTTTCAACGATTTCGGTTTGTATGAACTTGAAGAATCTCTACCTCTCCATAAACACCGATTATCTTCTCTTTCACCTTCTTTGTACCGCTTGGTCTACCTGACAACCTAAGGAACATACTAGATATTTACCTCCATCTCTAGCATCCTGCAAACTTGATCTTTAAGCTCTCGTTAGACATGGGAGGTACAATATAATACTTTTTAGAGGTTTAGACCACTCACTACTGTTGGTCAGCTTTGAAGCACGCATAAGAGCAATAATAGAAGAGTCTAGAGTAGCTAGATTAGTTACTGTAGATGTTGATGATAATAATATTCCTCAACCGTATCTAGTGCCCACAGTATTCGTATTTGATGGTAAACACTTCTTTATCCCGTTTGATAAAAAGAGTAAGAAGGTTAGTATTGAGAAGTCAAGGAGGTTAAAGAATATACAAAAGAATCCAAATGTTGTCATACTTATAGACGAATACAGTGATGACTGGAGCAAACTTTTCTTTGTAATGATCCGAGGAAGTGCGAAGATTATTGAAGAGGAGGAGAAGAAACTACTGGTCAGAGCGCATAAACTGCTACTGCTCAAGTATCCTCAATATAAGAATGTTGGAATTGGAAGATCATGTATAATGATAGATCCCAGGAAGGTGATTTTCTGGAGGAACAGCTAAGGGTTCATTCTTACTTAGCGAATCTGGAGAGTTGTTACCTTTCGACTATTATCAAACTATTCTAGAGGTTCAGTAAATTTTATCAATCCATTGGCATGATCTACAATTCATCAAATTTGAGGTACCTTATCCTCCGACGTATATTGTAGGGTTGGCCTTTGGACAAGTTTTTGGGCCAAAGTTAACAGTTGTCTCGATCAATCTCTTCAGTCATTCCATCAAAAGCCCTCGACCTAGTCGTGCTCTAGAACATCTAGAACCATCGGATGGAGAGGGAGGAACAGGTGGTGAAAGGAGCTAACATTATATCTTGATCATGTAGATTTCGTGTTGCATTACGTATGATGCAGTGCCGGGGTAGGATAGCTCGGCAGTCCGTCAGCCTCGAGATCATACATAGGGAAAAGTAAGCTGATGTCCCTTCGGGACGCGTGGGTCCAAATCCCACTCCCGGCGCTATCATATACCTTCGGTTCTCAAGACTTGATGTGACGTAGTAGCAAAGTATAAAATCATATCTCTAGAGATATGATCTGACTTGAAAGAAATTCTCGAACGATCAGTTTCGTATTACATGGACAAAGATGTTATACTACTCGATAGTGCTAGCACCATCTCTCTTGCCAGCAGAATAATGAAGAGAAGAGATGATGATAGTGTAGTTGTCATCAAGGCAGGTATAGCGGTTGGTTTAGTAACTGATCATGACATACTAGATAATTTAACTACAAAGGGATTGAACCCTATCGGTTCAAGTTTAGAGATGATTATGATTTCTCCGCTCATCACAATTGAGCCAGATGCAAAGCTCACAGCAGCTTTGAAAAAGATGCGAGAGTCACATGTCAAAAAACTGGTTGTAATCGAGGATGATGTAGTCAAGGGAATGATAAGACAGTCAATGATTGCCAATGCGATAAGAAATGCAGTCATTGTTAAACCTAGAGGCGTCACACATGGTCTTCAATCCGTCCTAGGTAACTTGGGTTTCTTGTTGCAGTTTGCGGGAGTACTCATTATGATTCCAGCAATAGGTTCAATGTTACTGAACGAGGCTACGGTTGCAGCTAGCATATTTTTGATGAGTGTTGGCTTGCTCACAACGGGTTTCTTCCTTAACTCTTACGGAGAGAAGGCACCATTGAATATAAGGCAAGCATCTGTACTTGTGCTGTCAAGCTTTCTTTTGCTAAGTATATTTGGTATGATACCATACATGTATCTGAATCCATACAATACGGACTCGTTATCAGAATTGATGGTAGATAGTTTCTTCTCCAGCGCCGCAGGTTTTACTACGGGTGGAATTTCACTCATCACAACACCTGAAGATCTGCCACAGAGTTTCAGGCTTTACAGGGCCTTCACACAGTGGATAGGCGGTATGAGTTTCATATACCTGGTAATGACAGCATTCTACCCAGAGGGCAAGTTGGTCAGCATGCGAGGCTTCATAACTGGCAAAACTCTGCACCTGAAGGAGCTATTCCTAACAATTACTTTGATATTCAGCATCTATGTAACTATAGTGAGTTTTCTATTCTACATTTTTGGTGCCAAAAACATTGTTGATGACGTATCGCTAGCACTAAGCACTGTTGTAACTGGAGGTTTTGTGCCAAACTCTACGATTCTTGTAGATATGGAATGGTATAAAACCATCGTTCTTATTGGTGGAATGATCCTCGGCGCACTTCCATTTACATATCACTATGCTTTGATCAAGAGAAGATTTCTGACACCTGCGTTAACGAAGGAGATAGTGGTTTTTCTAGCTGTGCTCGGAGTAAGTGTAGTAGTATTCCCTTTTGTTGTAGGAATTGATTCACTGACAGGAATATTCTATGCCGTATCAGCAAGTACTACTGCAGGTCTACAGCTAGGGAGTATAGCCGAATTTAATGATGTCGCCAAGATTTTTCTTATGCTGTTGATGTTTATTGGTGGTTGTGGATTTTCCACAGCAGGAGGTATCAAGATCTTCAGGTTCATCAATTTGGCTAGTTTGGTCAAGAGAATAAGATACAAGGAGGCACGCAAGCAAATGACTAGGAAAGATGCAAAGGAACTTGTATCTATTGTAATCATAGTGACGCTATTTCCATTAATATCGTATTTGTCCGCACTTCATATCATGGGTCAAGGTTTCACTTTCACAGATTCCTACTTTGAATCCGTTGCTGCGCTAACAACAGGGGGGCTATCTGCGGGTGTCACAAGTATTGATCTGGATCCTGTCTCAAAGATCATTCTAGCACTATGCATGATACTAGGAAGGTTTGAGATAATAGCCTTCGTATACATAATAGTGCCTAGATTGATGCATTAGAAAGAACAAACATGTTAGGTTAATATAAAGAAAATTCGAAGATGGTATATGCATAAGAAAATTGTATTCAAGCGTGAAGTTGTGAACAGCATACTTAGCTTCTGCAAGATGCATCATCCGAACGAGGCTATACTTGTACTAAGGGGAAATAACAAGAAGGATACTATTTTTGTTGACAGTCTAATAATTCCTCCTATGGCTGTAGGCGGCCCCTCCTTTACTGAATTCCTCTCAAGTATGCTTCCGAGCGATATCTCGTTCATGGGAACGGCACACTCTCATCCAAGCAGGAATGCTGAACCATCGCTCACAGATCTTAACCACTTTTTGGGTTTGGTAAGTGTAATAGTAAGATATCCGTATGAAGACGATGATTTCTTTCCTTACAACTCGGACGGAGAAAAATTAGAATTTTCTTTGCAAGATTGATTTTGTAATTTCCAATTACGGTAAAAGATTTAATAAGTTGTCTAAACGAATTAGTTAATATGCCAATGAACTATTATAAAAGAATGTTAACGTGGTTGGTATTTTCTTTGGTGATCAGCATGGCACTGACATACTTCTTCGGAGCTCTTATACCAGGTATAGGCGCCTTTATCGGTCTGGCGATGGCTGTAGGTATCTTTATTCTACTGTCGATGTACATAAGGAAGAGGACTCTAAAAGGAACTATTGGCGGAGGGATGTTTGGTGGAGGAGGAGGAGGATTAAATTACGTTTGCATCGCATGCGGACATAGGTTCAAGGGTGGTGCTTGTCCTAGATGCGGTTCAAAGATGAGAAGAGCAGAATTCTAGGGTAAGATTTTATACGGTAGGAATCTGTTTATTCATATGACATTAGAAGAGCTACGAAGCAAGGCATTGTTTCAGAATACTATTGACGTATGGATAATGCAATGTGAGGAAACTGATACAGAATGGTTCGATGTTGATGCTTACCGTGCATTCATAACTCACCTTCTAAAACAGAATGTTAAGATGCAGAAATTTCCGCTCTGCATAAAGGAAAGCGGTGGTATCTTTGCAAGGGGAAGGGATAAAACTCAACTTCTTGATAAGCTTTCCAAATTCGATGCGCCAGACGCAGTGGCCTACACATTGAAATTAGATGACAAAACTCTGTCTGTTATAAGGGCCTTCAAGCGCTAGATCTTCCTCATCTTTGGATTTACTATCGAGTCTAGCGCAGTACCAATCAACACGAATGCCAAGCCCGTTATTGCTATCATAATTCCTGGCGGTAGTATCCACCACCAGAGTCCCCTTGCTGCAGCTCCAAAGACATTAGCATCGTGTAAAATCTGACCCCATGTTGGCATTGTTGGGTCGCCCAATCCAAGAAAGCTGAGTCCTGCTTCCGTGATTATTGCCCCTGGAACGGAAATTGCTATCACGGCAAAAGCGTATGGTAATAATTGAGGAAAAATATGTTTGAAAATTATTCTAGTGCTTGACTGTCCCATCAGTTGTGCAGCTTCTATATACTGCAGATTTTTTATCTGTAGCGCCATACTTCTAGAAATCTTTGCAATTCCAACCCATCCAAATATTATAAGATACCCAACAATTAGAAAGATGCTTTTACCTACAGTAACAGCCAGCAGTATGAGTATTGGTAATGCAGGCAATGCGTATATGACGTCGTTCGCTCTCATCATAACTTCGTCTGCTCTTTTACCTCTGTAGCCAGAAACTGTTCCATAGATAAGACCTATTATGACAGAAATTGAGGAGACTGAGATGCCTATGAAGAGTGCTATCGGAGTCCCCCAAGCAATACCTACTGCAAGGTCTCTTCTCAACTCATCTGTGCCAAGCAGGCCATAAACTTTGCCGCCCAATAGTAGTGTGCTGCTAATAGCCTCATCCCTATCATCGAAGAGGAAGAATGTAGCAGTCATGGTGTAGCTTCCTTTCAATACTTTCCGTTCCCGCAGATCAGCAAATAGGGTCACCTCAGGCTGCGACTCGTCTATTGAGTACTTGTACATAGGAAGATGGTTTCTTACACCATTTTTGATAGCATTATCTGTTGAAAATATAGTTCCACTATGCGTGTAAGAGTCAGCTTGTGGCGTTGGCAGTGATCTCCGCAGCATTTCAAATTTGTTACCATCTGGTCTCTCGATAGAGAACTGTAATAACGGGGGTGTGGTATGATACTTTACTCTATAATTTAGCATGAAATCATTGAGAAATGTGCTATAGTCGTAATCGAAGACAAATTTATGTGATACTTTTCGTAAACCACCTTCGCTCTTTTCAATTATATCAGGATCATTAATTATCTGGTGTGGCGGCAGCTTGTCTACCATAAAATTATTCACCCATGCAGGCATTGCAGACTTGGGGTTGTTGATCCATTGCGCAGGATTCTGCCACTGTTGGAATGTTTCTAGAGGTATGGTTACAACTGTCACCAATGATGTTACTACTAATGCTGCAAGTATGATCAAACCAGCGATGCCAGTCTTGTATCGTCTAAACTCTCTCCAGATCTCCGAATAGGCTAGACTCATGAAACCTTCACCCTAGGATCGAATAGTCCATAAAGCAGGTCAGCTATGAAAACGCTTGCTAGAAACACCAGCGTTGTCACATATGTTAGTCCGACTATCACTGGAACATCATAGATATTTATTGCATCAAAGTAAAGCTTGCCCATTCCCGGCCAGTCAAAGACAGCTTCAGTAATTATGGCTCCACCCATAGATGCTGAAAGGCCTAGAGCAACGGATGTGATTATCGGAGGAGCCGCATTCTTCAATGCATGTGAATATATGACCTTGCGCTCAGGAATGCCTTCTGCCCTCTTGACCATAATGTAATCCTCGTTCAGTATGCCGATCACAAAGTTTCGAACAATGTATGCCCAGGCACCAAATCCTATGAGCACAAGTGTTATCAATGGCAGTGTCATATGATACAAGAGTGACCATATGTATGCAGGGTCGGTTGCTGAGATGAGTGGCGTAGCTCTCGCTGGAAATATCCTGTACACAAATGCAAATGCAAATATCATAAGCATACCAATCCACCAAACAGGGAAGCTGCTACTTATCAC
>JAZFZF010000196.1:0-2565 GCA_036443875.1 Nitrososphaerales archaeon | reverse complement strand
TGTATATCCCAGTTGAATTTATAACCTCATATGGAATAAGTGAGTCACATTTTCTATAATATTGAATAATATGTGGAACATACACATAGATATTCTACTTGAATTATATGAGAAGGATCTCTAATGAAGAGTAGTATCTTACAAAGATTCATCGGGTTCACCACGATCAATACCTTGCCCACTTGGTCCGACGATGTTTGCACTCTCGGTGAGGAGGCTAGGAAGATAGATAGGCTAAAAACGTTATCAAATCCGTATAATGTCTGTTGCCTACAACTGCAAGGAGATTATCTGTACGGGAATCGTCACTAGTTTTACTCATCACATTCCTTCGATATCGATGCGATCTTGTAGTGAATGATTCATCTGTTTATCCATTTCCTAAAACTGATTATAGTTGTAGGAGAATAGTTTTTTGAAATTTTGACAGATAAGGGACATAATGAAGAGACCTTTACTTGATAACTCGTAACAATGGTTTGATATTCAAAGAATTATGGGCTAGCCTGACTCGGCAACTTCTACATTCATCGTTATAAACCATTTGGCCAGTTTACCTTCCATCTTTATTACATGTGTATTTGTTGTCGCTTCATCTGAACCGTCTGATGTTGGATTCATTGTACTACCGATTAGCTTAAGCGTCTCCATACCATCATCACTAGACACTTTCGCTCTTAGAATTATTTTGTGAGCCTTCATTGCTATCAACGTTTTTCCTCTCTCCACCGTGTATGTGAGATCTCCTACAGTTATGCTTCCATCTTTTATCTTTAATAATATCATATGAGGAGTGGCTCTGAATACAGTTAGTTCAAATTCTGCAGACACCTGGGCTGTATAATCTTCGTGTCTCTTACTTGCTTCTCCTGATCCCATAAAGCTCATAGTGGAACCGCGATGTAGTTTCTTCACATCTGAAGATCGACTTGTAGTGTCATCAACACCATTTGTAGTATGATCATCGGCGATTGAAGCTGCTTGTTGGCCGTCCTTGCGGTCCTTGTCATGATCTTTAGCTTTGTCCTTGCGGTCCTTGTCATGATCTCTAGCTTTGTCCTTGCGTTCTTCCTCGTCTCCATGCTTAGTCTGGTTATCCTGCGATTGCTCAGAAAATGCAGGTGTTACTATAGAAAATATTGAAAGTGTCATAATCACTATTATGCTGCCGGCGAATATTTTTCCTATATTTTTTCTCATGTTAAATACTCTCCACAATAGTAGCGCAACTTACTTTATGAGGAATCGTGTGAAACTTCGTGGAACATACAATAGATTCGTAAAGCCGGTGATCTTGTGGTTACGATTTGGTGGGTAATATCTATGCTCTGATATTAAGTACATCATTATACGTGTTAGTAAAGCGAAGTCTCGACAGTAATATCTGTAAAGATTATTGTCCAAATTTGGACAAAGACCAGTTTCGGAAATTGATAGCTTTACACTCTTTCACTAGAACAACAAATACACATGGAATAAGACAATTGTGGTAATTTTTTATATATTTTTATTCGATATTACTTTCCGAGTTTACGCTTCTCCACTTCTATCTCCTTCGGATATATCTTCTTGAAGAGTGGTTCAACATTTCCAAGTTTATGATTCGCACTTACGAGGAGTTCAGACGCCGAGTCCCACTCTTGCTCATACACTGACCCTTCCAGATTCAATTGTTGCCATATCTTCTCTACAGAGGAAGGTATGTATGGCTCTAGCAAGATTGCCAAGGAGCGAATAGCGTTTGCAGATATGTAAATGCAGTTGTTTGCATCCTTTGTATTGGCCCAAGGTTCCTTTCTCTGAAAGTACTGATTGAAATGAGCAGAAAATCTCAGTATCCGTTTAAGAGCCTTATCTATTTCATTCTTGTATAGCAATTCATTAACTTCGCCAGTCACATTCTTGATTGCATCTATGCTTTCATTGTCGTGATTATCACTATCTTTCGGTTCAGGTACTATTCCATGGAATCTAGTCTGCGCAAAACTTAAAGCTCTATTTACAAAATTTCCAACATTCCCTATCAATTCATTGTTTATCATTGCAGCGAAATCATTCCAGTCAAAGTTTAGATCTTGCTGGCTGTACGGCGTTATTAATGCGATGTAAAAGCGGAGATAATCTGCTGGATAGCTATCAAGAAAATCTCTAAGACTAATGTACCAGTTCCTGCTCTTCGAGATCTTCTGTCCTTGCAACATTAGATGCCCCCTTGTCGGTATGAAATCTGGCAAGCGATATTCTTCATTTATTCCTAGTCTCATAGATGGCAGGAACAGGTAATGATGATAAACTATATCTTTTCCAATAAAATGATAGATTTCTGCACTATTCCAAAACTCCTTCCCATCGACTCCTTTCTTCTTCAGATGAGTCAGTAATGAGGATATATAGCACAAATGGTTGTCAAACCAGCCATAAAGCACCTTACCTTCCGCTTCTTCCAATGGTATCTTAACCCCCCAACTTATTTCTCTCGTTACATCCCAATCCTGCAAACCATCATTGATCCATTTCAGAACATAATTCTTCACGTCTTTTTGCAGGTTCTTGTTATCGGTAAGC
>JAZFZF010000195.1:0-3399 GCA_036443875.1 Nitrososphaerales archaeon | reverse complement strand
AGAATGGCGTATAAAAGTTTGCAAAGTCAGTATATAATTTAAGGAATGATCGGTTAAGCAAGTCATAAATACATGTAGGAAATTAATTGTCGAATCGGTGTCTGATCGGTCTTCGTACTGCGTACGCATCAAAAGGTCTGTAGATCTTTTCTTCAATTTAACTTCGAGCAATTACCAACGCTTTGTCTTTAGGATGATCTAAGATATTTCTAGTTTCAAGAACCGCCTTTGTAGTGAAGTCATTGGGTTCATAAATCGAAGGGTCCTTCTCTTGTCTTGGGTTTTTCGATGTTATATTGACCATACAGGTATTTCTCCGTTATACGATTGCTTGTAAAACCAGTTTGATGTGTTCACCACGAACACAACAGTGTCTATGTCCGAACCACCTGCTTCAAATTGAACATAAACTCTTTGACTAATTCTGGTGTGGATAATAGATCGTTTCTTCTTCGTATACTCCCAGTTTTGCAATATCAACAATAGGTATCCCAAATGCTTAAGGATACGACTTTTCTTGATATGGGTTATACTTCTCAAAAAAGTTACACCTGTATGGAGTAAGAGAACAGTTAGTGGGTTGAAAGTAATTAATTGAATTGACAGTTCAAAATTTATCTAGGCAGTTACGTATGATTTGCACATTGAAAAAATCACATAAGGATATAGCCATGCAAAGAATCGAAATACTTGTACTAAATGCCTTGGAAACTGCTAGATCGGATCCAATACTAGCACAGAAGCAGGCCAAACTAGCGAAGAGAATAAGCACTAAATTTAGGGTAAGGTTGCCATATGAAATCCGACAGATGTACTGCAAAAAGTGTAAAAGGTTCAACGTACTGGGTGAAACGGCGAGAGTAAGGGTTGGGAGGTCAAGCGTAAGAGCTATAAGGATAACATGTTTGATATGTGGACATATTTACAGGAAAATAATAAAATAATCTGTTACTTTACGCTTGAACTTTATTATTGGTAACCATCTTGTAAAAGCTGCAACATGTCAGATCATTGCTTAGATCTGATGAGGCTGTAGTGGGTATCAAATAACTGACCTTAAAACTTACTATTATATAATAAATATTGAAGAGCGCATGTTCTAGTTACCTGCTTAATTATGATCTCAATACGGCAAAATAGCATTTATAAGGGATCGAATGTGGTGTTTCATTATGGTAAAGGTATACGATGTTCCAGCAGATGTATTGATAGAAAAACTGGCAGAGATGCTTAAGGAGGATCCAAATGTAAAGCCTCCACAATGGTCGCAATTTGGAAAGACTGGTTCGCATACAGAAAGGATCCCACTGAACAAAGACTGGTGGTATGTGAGATGCGGTTCTCTTTTGCGAAAGGTATACATGCATGGACCCATAGGACTGACTGACCTCAAGTCAGCATATGGTGGACGAAAGAAGATAGGTTACAGTCATGCACATCATAGAGATGCCGGAGGCTCTGCAATAAGAAAGGGATTACAACAACTAGAAGCTTCTGGGTACATCACCAAGGCTAACGGCAGTGGAAGGATAGTGACTCAAGAGGGCATGAAGAAAATGGATAATTTAAGCAAGCAGATACACAAGGATCTGGTTCAAGTATTACCAGAGTTGAAAAGGTACGGTTAAGTGATGGAAATGGGACAGAACCCTCCAGAAGAAGAAAAGCAGAAAGAAATGGAAGCAAAGATGGCTCGTGAACGCGTGTTGCGCGTCATGCTCACACCTGAAGCGCGGCAGCGTCTGACCAATATTAGAATGGTAAAACAAGATCTTGCCAAAGCAGTTGAAGATTACCTTTTATCGATGGCCTCGCAAGGCAAGTTAAACAAAGCACTTACAGACGATGAACTAAGAAAGATACTTGCATCTGTACAGCAACCAAAACGAGATTTTAAGATAAACTACAGGTGATCACTGTTTTAATGCTTTGAATCTCATTCCAAGCGCGAGGACAATTATACCAGTTATGACGACCATCATTCCTCTCATGAAGGCGAATTCATCTTGTGATCGGAAAATGGTGATTCCCCCTATAGTAATCAATATTATACCAGCAACTATTCCTACTAGGTAGAACTTACCTGCCATGAGTACATTACTTTGAAAATTGATTTAAATATTCTCACATAATTTCCAGACTTGGTTTGATTGGTAATTACACACTTTGTGAGCCTTAATAGGATGGAATTACGATCTAGGTAAGCCAATCGAGGGAGATAATAACCCCCAATCCTCAATTTGTTCCATCGAATAAGTGAGAAAGGGGGGTAGGAATAAGGTTCTATTAATAGAGGAGAAGTAGATCAGACGTTACTTTCGATTGGTATACACCATTAGAGAGCAGTTGTGAGGGTAGGATATGCAGTTTGACCATCATGGATGGGATCTTTATATCTTTCGTGAAGTGAAATAACAGACACTGCATGCGCAAGCAGGTCAATCTATGTCCTTGGTTCGCTCAAGGGAACATTGAAACTGCTCGTTCAGAACGTTCTTTGCATTCTTCAAGCGTTCCTTACGTTCTTTGCGTTCTTTAAACACAAAGTTTAACTAACTCCCCCCTAAAGCCGAGCTTATGCAGAGTAACGAACAATCAGCAGGAAACCTACAGGAGAAGGTCATTGAGTACGTGGCGCGATCATACTCCAGGAAGGGTTTGGTACCCTCGATCAGTCAGATTCTGAATGGGGTTCGTACATATCGCTCGCTTTTATACGCTATATTCCCAGGCGGTCTCGGAGGCATCTGTGCTTCCGCTGGTGTCCCAGAGCCAACCACAAGGATAGAAAGGACCGCCAATCTCTCCAAGATCGATCGTAAAGACTCCGGATGGTTAAACAAATGTCTTGATAACGAGAAGATAGCGAGGAAGGGCGACCCGAAGGCGCTTGTGGAGTATATAAATGAGATTTTGCTGTATTTACCTCAACTGCGCAAGAAGTTCGAGGCTCTATGCTCCATCTACAATGTCTCTAAGGAGAAGGTAATACTGGATGCTGTAACGACGGCTTTTCCATACCTCAAGGTTAAGCGAGCCTGCCAAATTCAAGGTAGAAAGGCTCCGACGATCAAGGATTTTGCAACACAGGTATTGAAAAGGTGGATGAGGAGCTGTCATAAACATTATGGGCCAGTAATACGGCAGAATATCTGCTCAGAGCACAAGAGGGAGATGTACCTTGTGAGGAAGGGTGACTCTCAATTTGTTATTTGCGAGGATCCTTCTGGCTTACTAATTGAACATGGGCTCACGTGCTATCTTTGTCAATGTGAAATGAAGAGTTCAATATTCGGAATACGGTTTAAATGTAAAAATTGTGGTTTTTTGATCCAATTCAATCCGATGATCCAATACCTCAGGGTAGAGGTCGTCCACCAGCCAGTCCTTGAGAATCAA
>JAZFZF010000194.1:0-2230 GCA_036443875.1 Nitrososphaerales archaeon | reverse complement strand
ATGGTCTTGAAATGGCAAAGGCACAGGCAATACAGGCAATAGCTGCAAGAACCGAGCCAAGTGTATACATGAACCCGATCTTGCTCAAGCCAATGGGTGATTATGTGAGCAGGATTGTTCTGCTTGGTAAAATGTACAGGGATATGCATGCAAGGTATTATTACAGCAATTTCAGTCGAAAGGGAATGTTTTATGTAAAGCGGGCAATCAAAAAATTATCAAAGTACGATACGGTAGTAATTGAAGGTGCAGGCAGCCCTGTAGAGATCAATATCATGGATTACGATATTGCAAACATGAGAATTGCTGAGATGCTAAATGCACCTGTTCTTATAGTCGCAGACATTGACCGAGGAGGCTGCTTTGCAAGTATTGCGGGAACAATGCAGCTGCTGAAGCCTGAACACAGGAAGCTTGTCAGGGGTTTTATAATCAACAAGTTCAGGGGCGATAAAACAATACTTGAACCAGCAATAACATCAATTGAAAAGATCACCAGAAAACCAGTTCTTGGTATCATACCATTAATCGAAGACCTGTTACTCCCAAATGAAGACTCGTTGGGCATTAATACGGGAAGACCAGAACATGAGCAGATAAATATCGCTATCATAAGGTATCCCAATGCAGTTAATATAGCGGATTTCGAACCATTGCTACAGACATCTGACGCCCTGAATACGTACTACATTACTGCCAACAGTAAACTTTCAGAAGCTGATCTGGTATTACTTCCTTCAAGCAGGAATCTTATCGATGATCTGAAATGGATGAAAGAGAATAAACTTGCAGATAGCATTAGATCGTTAAGATCTAGAAAACCTGTCATTGGTATATGCGAGGGTTTTGCCATGATGGCCAAGCATATACAGATTGATAGCTTTAGGATCGATGGGTTGGGTTTGATAGACACTACAGTATATCATGGCAGGAGAGTAGGCGGTGCTGTAGATCTAAAGGCTGCAAGCAGGAAATCAATAGTTCCTACCAATAATAAGATGTTAAATGCTTACTTGCGGAGAGATTACAAGGTCGTAAACGGAAAGAACTCAAGTACCTTATTCCATATTGTAAAGTTGAATGGGAAACGCAGGAAGTTTGCTGAGGGTTCTATAAGCAGTGATGGGCTTGCATTTGGCTGCCACCTTTATGGCTTATTTGACACATCTCCAATGAATAAGAGCATTATAGAATATTTAGCGCGCAAGAAGAAGATGAAGGTTATGATGCATGACATGGGGGCTATCGAGTTCTGGAACAATCGGATCGAGAGGTTCAGTAGTATAGTAAAGGATAACACAGACGTGGAAGAGATCAGAAAGCTGGTGGAATCATGATTGGAGAGATGCTTTTGGTACTTGGGGCTGCGGTAGTTCTTGACTTTGTTATTGGCGATCCTCCCATCAAACTTCATCCAACGGCGTGGCTAGGACGATTGATCGCTGTTATAACACCTAGACTGAAGAGTAAGAATGCAGAAGGCAAAGGTAAGTATGCGAAAGCAGAAATGATCAAGGGTTCCATCGCTGCAGTTGCGATCATCTCCTTAGTGGTGTCGTTAACTTATTACTTACTTCATCTTATCGAAGAGTTCCTTGGTATCATAGTATTAATTCTTGTTAGCATACTCTTGTTGAAGAGCACCTTTGCAATAAAAGGGATGGAAACCCACGCCAGATCTGTCATGTACGCACTATCAAATAATGATATAGTTGCTGCAAGGACTGCATTATCCAACATAGTAGGGAGGGACACATCACAGCTCGATGAACAACATATTATATCTGCAACTTTAGAGAGTGTAGGGGAAAGCACGGTAGACGGTATAACGTCACCCATATTCTACTTCGCCTTCTTTGGAATTCCAGGTGCGTTTGCATATCGAGCAATCAACACCTTGGATTCAATGATCGGTTACAAAGATGACTATCATAAGAAGATCGGATGGTTTTCAGCACATATGGACACTTTAGCAAATTACATACCTGCCAGGCTGACAGCATTCTTCATGGTCATGGCTGCCAGGATAATTGGGGCTGACTGGAAGAATTCGCTATACATAATGGGCAGGGATAGAGATAATACTCCAAGCATGAACGGAGGGTGGTCCATGGCTACTATTGCTGGAACACTGAGGGTAAGGCTTGAGAAGAACGGATACTACTCCCTGGGCGAAGGGTATGAATCTTTAACACTGGAACACTGTGAGATGGCCATCTCTATAATGAAG
>JAZFZF010000193.1:0-3970 GCA_036443875.1 Nitrososphaerales archaeon | reverse complement strand
GGCGTGATGGTGATTATGGCAAAATCTAACATAGATTTTGGAAATCCAAAAAATGGATTCTAGATCTGCAAAATTGTAAGTATTTGTTCACATCTAATCTACACCACCTATTGTGTTATATTTCATTGTCCACATCTCGAATTGCCACCTCCATACTCTACTAACCAATAGATGATAATTATGCTGGACGTCCACAATGATAGCACAAGTTTTATAGTGTAATACATTGTGTCACACTTCAATGAGTACGGAAAGAAAGAAGACAATCCTGAGGACCGTTCGATTGACACGCGATCTGGATAATCTTCTCCAAAAGGATGCAAAGGATCGTAGGGTAAGCACCAACGCTCTCATCTCCAGCATAATCACAAAATATGCCGAGTGGGATAGATACGCTGAAAAATTTGGTTTCATTTCATTAACAAAAGATGGATTCAAAGCAATCATTGAGGTGGCTGAGAAAGATAAGGTAATCAAGATTGCAGAAGAGTTGGGTGATAGGATTGTTAAGGAAATCATGCTCTTCTGGTTCAAGAAGATGAATGTGGAGACATTTCTCGCAAGTCTGTCACTCTTCTGCAGGTATGCAGGAATAAGTGAGTATGAACTAGAGACGGAGGGGAGAGACTATACACTTACGTTTCATCACGATCTGGGTGAGAAGTGGTCGAACTTTCTAGCACACTTGCTGGTTCAGGGAATCAAATCAACACTCGGAATTATCCCAAAGTTTGACCTCAGCAAGAGTTCAGTTATAATAAGATTCTTTGTACCCTAGCAGAAAGGGTCATTCAAGTGCTGTAGCTTATTTTCTTCGTTTCAAGTCTGGATATTGTAATGAATTAAAGACGTACTGTTAAATTACTCAGGTCTTCCTAAACAACTTTACATGTTTTACACTTGTATTGATACACACAACGAACACTATTCCCCCAACCACAGAGCCAGTCACAGATGCCTGATAAGGTTCCAAACCAAGTTGGAGGAGTAGATAATGAAGGGAGGTCCTTGTCACAATATAGAATATTTCAGAAATGGAAAAAGCTGCCACCAGCTTCTTAAAGTCACTTCTTAACTTGGCAGAATCCCTCTTTCCTGTTGATGGATCTACATACTTTTTTTTATTATCCCAGTAGAAGAGAATTGCAAAAATGGGAATGTAGACCCCATATTCAGCTACTAGAGCAATGAAGGAATTTAGAATCGAGTTGCTATCATGGGAAGCATAAAGCTGGGCAACAAAAGCACTCGCTATGGTTGCGGTGATACCGGCTATGATCAGATTCTTGTTAAAAAGAATGTACTCTCTATACTTGTTGTAGAATCCCTTCCCAGATATGTTCATGTTCAAGAATGAATTCATACAGCTTAAATTTGTTAGTTAAGCTCAATGGGGAACAGAACACCATTAAAGCTTTTGGCCTATGACGAATTTCTGTAAATGTTTAGCTTTCTGAAGTTCTATTATTCGCATTCAGGTATTCTAATGCATAATTGAAGAAGTTATGGCCCCTGCTCTTGCACGTCTCCAGAGAAAATGGCTTTTGAGGATTTGAATTTGTTGAAGAACGAATAAGTCAAGCGCGGACTCCAGTTCGAGAGAAAAAATAATGTTGCTTGTATGCTTTTCTTATCCTGTCTTATGCTTGCCCTCATCGGAACCCGATTTAGAGTGATTTTGCAGTCTACCGTGAAGGCTTTTGACCAGATCGATCAGAGTATCAAGATCTTCCTGTTTCAGATCCTCGAGACCATCAATCTTTCTTTTTATTAGCATCTTAGTCTCTTCGGCTATTCCAACTGCACGTTCTTCTCTTCCTTCTCGTAATGCGGTTTGTACAACTGAAAAGAATGTACCTAACACTATTATACCTACGAATCCCATGAACATTCCTAGGATTCTTCCCTGCGGCGTAACTGGTACTACGTCACCATATCCTACGGTTGTAGCTGTGTTCGCTGCCCACCAAAATGCATCAAGAAGATTACCTATCTGAGCACCTTCATTCGGAGATTCTATCAAAAACATGGTGTAGGCACCAGCAACTATAACAACTGCGGAAGCTGTGAATGCAACAAAAATTCTCTTGTTCATAGTGACTTACCTTCAGTCAATCCTTGCAAAAAAACATTGTCTATGAAAGGACAACTATGTAGAACGGGATAACTCTTCTACTGAGTTTTTATTTTAGAGTTGGGATTCCTCTGAATCGTCGTTCTCCTTCTATGCCTGAAATGATGCTCCCGATGCCTGTTATTATTAAGGCGACTGAAAGGAAGAATACAGTAGTAGACATAGCAAGTCCTGGAAGCATAATAACCGTCACAGAGAAAGCCGTGGTTAACACGCCCACTACCACATGTAGAATACAATCGCCCTTTGAAGAAGATTTGGAGGATGCACCAACTGCTATATTCCCAGCACCGAAGCCAAGAAGGGCGAAGCTGATGAAGATGATCAGAAGTTGTGCTGCAACTATTGGATATGCTATAGCTATGATTGAAATTCCAATCGCTAATGCACCAATACCTACATTGATGACACGTGAGCTGCGTCGAATGCTTTTAACGACTATACCATCAATAACTCTCGATATTCCCACGAAGAGAAAAGCCAAACTAACTAAAGTTATAATAGACTCGATTGTAAATGCTGGGTTTGCCAAGACCGTGAATGATGTTCCAATGCAGATTGCACCCAATCCAATTTCTGCAACTCGTAGCCATGTTGGAGCTTTCATTTAATTCACGATCCTATGATGCAGAAATCATCTCAAGTCAATAGGTGTAGAGAAGGTATTGATAGAAGAGATTGAAGTCAAAGCAAAACCGCTCCACGCATTTCGGTTCGAATCCAAAAATGGACGACCAAACATCGACCAAGCACTGACACTAACTATAGCCAATATGATACCAAGCCACAAACAATTCTTGGCTTTTTTTGGATCATCATCTCTTAAAATAAAATAGGTAGTTACACCGCCTATTAATGGAAAGAAGATAGGAAATAGATACCACAACCTGCTTCTTACTTGATATCGTTCTGCCACAAATTTCTTCGTTCAAGTGTGCACATATAAATTATTAGTAAAATGCATGCATAAAAGTCGATAGTTAAAATCAGAGCCTCCCATAATCCACATGGTTCAAGCTTCCTTGTGAATGACTAGATTGCTGCAATAATTTTTTAACGAAACAAAAAAAGTATAGTTTGACAAAACGTATGTACAAACATTCACGGGTAATTACGAATCGGTGCAGTGATCTATTACAGCACACCAGTCTCGGTTGTACCTGACGTGGAAGCTGCTACAATGTCTACACCTCCTTCACTCAGCGTATCTTCGTCAGAGGGTGGCGATGTTCCAATAACAACTACTATTCTTCCTACATCACCTATTGGGCAAGGATTGTTATTTGGTGTTGCAGGGAAATGTTTACTATCAAATAGGCCAGTGAATGCGACGTAATCATAGTCCACGTGAGGAATCCTAGCATGTCCGATTTCTATATAGCTATTGGGGCCATTCTTTGTAAGATCAGCAATAAAGGCTGACATCAGGTTTTTACCTTTGTTATGATATCCATGATAAAGATCGATCCTAATCTGAATCTTCTGACCTTCCTGACCATATCCCCAGCACGTTATCTTTGTAATTCCTATGATCCCTCCATCCGTCGATAGTGTGTGTGTTTTTTCTTGGAAAGGATCCTCTTGAGATGCAACTATTGGGTTTACCTTACCATTAATGTTGATGTTTGAGGTATCAACAACTCGGTCCTCAGATTTCAGCAGAAGCACAATCATCCCTGATAGCGCGCCAGCTCCTTGTCCGCTGGGACAGTTGTAGTAAAGGAGGAGTTCTGTTTCATTAACTTGTAAGGTCAGCCAATCTGGTTTCTCTACAACTTCCAAAGATATTGACTCGTTACTCTCGATAATTACTGTCTCAATATACTGTGGGCAGGA
>JAZFZF010000192.1:0-2565 GCA_036443875.1 Nitrososphaerales archaeon | reverse complement strand
TTCTGGTAGAGACGAGTCGATAGGGCTCTGAATGTATCTTCTAATCTCAATGACGAGGCGTTACTCCACTCTTGAGTAGCGGCTTCTTTCTAGCCTGACAATGGCAGCATGGACATCTATCTTCATTAATCTTCATGAACACTTGGCAAATACTGCACCAAACTACACCGTTAACATATGGAGAAACTTTTTTGGTTTTATATCTATCACAGATGCCTTTGCAGATATTCATTTTTTCTTTCTTCCTCTTTCTAAGTTGCAATCATAACCACTAGAAATACATTTTGTAATACCGTTTAGAAAGGAATTGAACCGTTCTAAGCAAGCCTTATAGATCATGCAGTGTATATTGATTCTAGGTGTTTATTACAACACCCAGCCCCTACATCTTCAGGTAGAGAGGTCACTTACCTCTCTACACTACCAAAAATTAGACCACCTTATTGGTGTGCGTGCTGGCCGTAACCCTCCTTTTGTTTTAAGTGGGATTTCGCTAAGCGGCCTACCTGAACCTTGAGCAAACTCATCGGTTCTGTTTGGCCTTGCTCCATGGGGTCGGCAGTTTCATTCCTTGCTAGGAATCTCAGGTTTCGCCATCATAGTGCTCTAACTCGGATATCTTTTCTGTGCCGTTGCCAGCCATCTCTAGCTACCCATCGCTGGGTCACATTTTTGCTTGGAGGGAGGAGTTTCCTCTGCTTCCGCAGTCACCCACACACCAGCTCGCACGAGGTAATTTCGTTCAATTTCTATTAAAGTATTCTATCTCTATACGCTGTATATCCTTAGGATCTTCAGCATTGGTATACTCTTTTAGTAATTCTCCATTAAGTTCGAAGAATGTATGACCCCACTTGAACTTGTTCATTACCTCAAATGCCAACTCCGCGAATCCTAGGATACTCAATGCTCCTGCTAATGCTTCTGCACTGCTAAGTTTTCCCAGTTTACTGTAATTTGTTGGATTTGCTGCCAACAACAATGGGAGTTTTCTGTTTAGGCCAGGTAGGTTTCGTTTGAAGGTTCTAGCAATTTTTTCCCACGAACAATCTATTACAGTGACGGTGTCGGCTAGTACATTATCCTTTTTGCATAATGTCAATTCAGAATAAGGATTCAAGACCAAGGATTTCCTAGGTATTCTATGTATTACTTTTGCTATCTTGAAACGTACTAGTTTGGCCGCTGTGCATTTTTTGGGATCGTCTTCTTTCAGCATATACACCAGCAACTCCATGATGTCTTAACCTGTGACTATAATTTCAAGCTTGATACAAAAACTAGACATGAGAGGATCCATTAGAGATGATCAATTCTAGAATTGGTCAAATCCGACCTGATAGTTATGTAATATTATATAATATTCCATAATCGTAGAGGCAATAATAACAACAAGCTAACATCAATAAAGTAGATGGAGGTTATCGGACGAGCTGGGTTTTGTAATAAAGCCTATTGAAGATGAATGTTAAACCTATGACAGCTAAAGTAATCGATGATAGAACCAGCATTCCGGCAGCTGCCATCATAAACATATCAATATGCAACGATGCTGCTGCTACGGTCAAAGCAACTACAATTACCCATGCTATCAATGTGTACTTGATATGATGGTTCTTGATTCTCCTTTTTAATGCGATGGAAGATCCTATACCTAAAGGAGTAATGTATACTGCTCCGATAAGCATGCTCGATAGCACACCTGATGATATCACCCCTGCTTCAGAGTTTTCTCCATCAATAGACCCAATCTTCAATATACTGAGCAAGGGTGTTATCATAATTCTACTTATGCTCTTCAAACGATCATCATCACGGATGACATCTGCTACACCAGGGCTCCAGGAATAGTAGAATGCGTTGAATAACGTCATAAAATTACCTCCAGAATAGGTTGGTAACACTGTATTATCCCTAAAGTTTCTTAGGAACTGAACCTCCTTGGCAAGTTCAGAACCGTAGGCTGCAGTTGCTATGATGCATTGGCTGGGGCTCTCCAAAGGCACAGAAAGACCAAGTCTTGGACCATCAACAATGCCGAATTCATGAGACGGGTCATCGCATGACTGTGCTTTTGTGAAGAGCCTGATGGTATATTGGGCTGCAGGAGTATCTGGGTGCAAACGCATATTCACTGTGAATATCTCGCTTGACTGTGGCGCAACCTCAGCAGTTCCTGGTAGTGTATATTCTTTCTGTGCTCCTTCAGGTAATATATTACTGGATGTTTCGTCAAAACCGACGCCTACATCTGATAAGAGGACGCACTTGTCACCATTATTCTTGACGAGAAATCTGATGGGTATATCCTTGTTCCTGTCAAATGTTTCCTCGGCAGTGACTATTGCAATGGAAATATACCTACCATGATCCGCATATGCTGGTACTATGCTAAATATTGAAACAATAGATAAAGCTACTAGACCATACCTATATTGACTTTTCATTGACACCATCTAGCTCACCATACTGTATAAGGAAGAGATAAAAAAATGAAAGGGTTGTTTGTTGTTTTATGTCAGTGTACACGTTGCACCGTTTGATGACCAGAGCGTAGCTGCTACC
>JAZFZF010000191.1:0-2409 GCA_036443875.1 Nitrososphaerales archaeon | reverse complement strand
AAAAAAACGATTCACAAGAACTATTCTAGTCCCATTCCTATTAGCTAGTCTTGCAGTCACGGTACAAGGCATCCAGACCAGATGCATTTGCAGCGCGTGAGCCCATATCCTCGAATGATGAGGAATTGGTATTATACGAAGGCAGAAGTTCGATCAGGGTGGAGATTTGATTAGAATACTAAGATTTACCGGCAATGCTACGAGACTCGAACAAAGTCAGTCCTGAACAGATCCATGTTAAGTGAAGTAAGGACCGCTTATGAAGGTACAATCATCATACCCTCTCAAAAGCAAGGGAGAGAGCAGTGCATGGCAATCATTCGAATTGTTTACAAATTTGTTAAAATCAAGAAACAACGCAGGATCTCGGCGAGAAGTTTTTCATTACCCCTGGGCTTGAATAGTTTCTTGATCCTATGCCCTAGTTTTTTTCATAAATTCTCAATGTCAGAAAGCCAGCGTTTTCTAACGCTTGTTAGGTATCCATTTTTCTCTATTGATAAGTCATGCATAAACCTGTCGAAGTAGAAAGCCATACTTTCGACATTCCCTCCTTCTTTTCCAGTAAATTCATTAGGTCCAGTTCTTCACAATGTTTTGTAGGTTCTTCATTATCAAATCTGAAGGAGGAGAAGATGTAATGATACTGAGGCTTCCCTCTTGAATTCATGATCTCTTCAACTAGAGCCTTATCAGTTATTTGGGTTTCGAGTTTTACCATCAGTATCTAGCTAAAGTATCCATCCCACATTATTTATTCATAGCAAGCATAATAAAAAAAGTATATTTAGAACAAAGCATTCTCACACATATGGCAGAATCTAACATGCCCAACAACATGGAGTTCAAGATACTGGATTACGAAAGAGTTGGAGCGGATACTGTAACGTTCAAACTCGAGGACGGTACGATAGTCAAGGTCAAAGTAGATTTGGATAGAGCAGGTATAGCTATAAACTACAAGAACCCTGATGGGACATCTCACTATGCAGTCAATACCTCTGTAAAGGTTTCCGTAATCCCTCACGATAGAAAGTTCACTTTGCCCAAGAGTAAGGTCAATGCACAGTCAAAACCACCAGGTTATATGATCACCTAGCCACAAACTGTTCAAAAAAATGAAACCCAAACTATTGCACCTTCAATATAATAAGATAATTGTCACATGTTCAGATAAAACCAGCTTCATTTGGCGCTATGGTTCAGTCAACCCAAAGTAAACTTTGTAAGCAAAGGGCTTCCTCCTTCATCTTTACATTCTTTGATTATAATACCATGTTCGTCCTTAATTACTGTCTGTACTATTAATTGAAGATCTAACCTAGCATACATGCACTTGACTTTGGCTTTTCTGGTCTTTTAATCCTATCAAACACTTTACATATTCTTAATTCGAGTGAAAGGTTTTAGACATAAGCATCTTATAATATCTCATTTCAAAAACTAATGAAAAAATCGTGTGAAGATCTTTAGTCCTTTGAATCGAGATCTGTTGTCTATTACATCCTTATTTCTTAGACAGACGATTTATCCATGATTAATCAATACAAACGATACATCTCCATATGCTCTGCGATATTGCTGTTTCTACCTTTGGTAGCTTTGGGTGAACAATTTGTCTCGTTCGATCGGATGAACCTCCAAATATCCACTGATAAGAGAGTGTATTATACAGGTGACATCGCAGTATATACAGTAACATTCGAAGATTCAAATGGAAAATTTATCGACCCTGACCTGATTAGAGCTACCTACGATTCTCAGTTCATAAAACTTAACAGGGCTAGTGAGGGTGTATACCAACACATAACAGGCAAATTTGCACCAAAAGATCATCAGCTCGGAGTATACGCGGAGAAAGACGGCTTCAACTTTGTACAGCAGTCGTCTACAGTAAGACCGGTTGTAGCGCAACAGGAAACCAAAGTAAAGATAACCGCCGTTCAGCAGGGAGATCTTCTCAAGCTTAGGATCAGTAACGACGCACTTAGCATGAGAGAGATATACAAGGTTAGACTCATCACAATCGGTGCTAGCATTGAATCGGTCGCTATTCCTTCCTGGATTAAAGTTTCAAACCATGTAGGTGTGGACTTGAAGTCTGTGAATGGTTCGATCAGCCCGGACGAAAGGCAAACAATAAAACTCATTGTTGATGGACAGGCTAATATGATAGTCTGGAATGCCTTCGATATTCATGGAAAGCAGATCGATGCTGGTATTCAAAAGGTAGTAAGTTAAGCACTGTAATTCGTTTGAAGAACTACTGGAACTGATTTACTCATTATCTTACAACAGGTCTATCACTGAGAGATATTGATAGATATTGGTTTATGAGGTCAAATGGAGCTGAGATGTATAGTTTTAGAAATCAATTTTTGATTATCCCTTAATTACGATAGGGAAATT
>JAZFZF010000190.1:0-5733 GCA_036443875.1 Nitrososphaerales archaeon | reverse complement strand
GAGTACTTTTGCTAAATTTGTTGACATTGATGGAAATGAATTTTTGATTAAAGATTAATCTTATGCGAGTCGTCGATCATGAAAGTGTTATCTTTCATAAAAATCAAGTTATCAAGTTGATTTGTCCATCTCTTCCGGTGCTTTGATTTTTCTGAAGTTGAGATACAATGCAATGTCATAAGCGATCTTTAAACCTCCTCCGATAAAGAATGGTGCCGTGAGGGACAGAAACTGTAAAACATAGCCTGTTATAGATGGGCTTATAGCTTGAGCAGTATTCCTAGCTATGCTGGTCAGACCTGAGGCAGCTACCCTCTCCCCAGGCTCTACTATTGCTACGATGTATGACTGTCTCGTTGGAACGTCCATTTGTGAAAGAGACATCCTTGCCAACAGCAACCCTACTGCCAAAGGCAATGTGGGCGCTACTGGCACAAGCATCAAAAGCACATTCGAAGGTATATGGGTAAAGACCATTGTGTTCACAAGCCCGATTCTATTTGCGATCTTTGCTGCTGCCAAGTAAGATAATGCAGTAAGAACACCAGCTGCCGCGAAGATGTATGATATTTCAACAAAATCAATACCAAACTTGATGAAAAACCAGTATGATAGAATGCTTTGGATAACGAATCCACCTCCAAAAGAGTCAACCCCAAATAGAACTGAAAGTTTCGTCACAATCCTTCTTGATTTAGGAGAGAGTATCTTCAAGATAGGCCTCTTGGATATTTCACTAGATCTAATCTCTATCCTCTTTGACATCAGAGCGTATATTGCTATGGTTATTATGCCAAGAATACTGTATAGTAGGAACAAAGGCTTCACCGATGCAGCTTCAGTCAGATTTAAAGCAGCTTGAAGATACTCTGGAAACCCTACAACCAATATTCCAGCTGACATGGCAAAGGTCCCAAGCGTATTGTAGATTGCAAAAGCAGTGTTCCGTTTTTTGTTAGAGCATGTTTGAGGTATCATTGCCTGTTCTATTGAAAGGAACGGTCCTACTTCCGTTCCTGTTGCATTTATAGTGCCTATGAGAACGGCAAATATGAGTACAACATAATTCTCGGTGAAGAAGAAGATGAGACCTGATAGGATCATGAGTATGCCAAAAATTATCAACATCCTCCTCCTTCCCCATCGGTCTGCAAAGAAGCTGGCGAGTAAGGTGAATAGAATACCATTCACCAAGGTAGCGGTTAGAATTATTCCTATGCTGATCCTATCGAAACCGATTAGATCTAGATAGATAGCAAGAGTTACACTAAGAAATCCATATCCGAAAGTTCTTGCTGCTCTAGCTGCAAAAAGTAACTTTCCATCCTTATCGAGCCAAGCTAGCATACAAAATATTTCCTATTGTTTTTCTTTTGATACCTTCATTTTACAGAATTCGTAAAGAGCATCATATACGTAAAACTGCTTGCTCATGTTATCAAAATCGTCCTTTGTTATTGCTCGGAAGCCTTCTGCAACAGCAACAAGGCCGAGGGATTCTGGAGTCAGAGTCTCGTCTGCCGTATCAGCACCTCTAACTATCTTTGCAAGTTCTAGCAGCGCCTTATCCCGCAGGTTGTGCTTCTCTATTATGGCATCAAAACTGCACTTGTCATCACGATGACCAAGTTCCACCTTCGGAACATCAAAAGGAATAGCATTCTCTTCCTTTGCTACCGACATGACTTTATCTGCAGGAACGAAGAGGAATTCTGCTTCATTGTCAACAAACTTCTTTATGAGCCAAGGGCAAGCAATCCTGTCTACTTTGGCTTTTTCGCGAGTTACCCATTTCATGGTGTGATATAAGTAAAGTAAACTACTGACTTAAATGTATAAACAGCCCCTATAGCATCTAAAACTGGAAATGAAGGAATGGAGACTTCACTTAAAGAGGAAGAAGGGAAAACAGAAGTATTGAAAAGCTCAAGTATTTTCGCAGATGGGTATTATGGCTTTTGACCAAACCAATGATGGTGTCCAGATCCTGTTGCTTCAAGTTATCATCAATGCAACGAAAAGGAAGAATTGTATAGTCAAGACAGCAAGACCTTAGAATTACAATGATCATAGCTACGAATCCTATGAGGATACCCTGTGGGATTGGTAGTCGCATGATATATCCTTGGTATACTAGGTTTAGCAACTAGGGGATTGAAAATTTGTCGAAGCAAGAATCGGAACTGCTGGCGGAGGTGATTTCCATATATCAGAGTGTAGGAGTACTCTAGGATGTGGATGTTATACCACCAGAAGGTTTGAGGTGGAATAACCTGAATAATTAATTGCCACTGAATATATGGATAGTTCTCACCTACTTTCTGTCTGTCCTTCTAATAAATTTCCAGTTTCCCACCCTAGTCGTGTTCATCATCCTGCTCCTCGTCCTCGTCTTGCTCCTCGTCCTCGTCTTGCTCCTCGTCCTCGTCTTGCCCACCTTCTTCGTCGCTAACCTCATCCTCCTTCAACCTTGAGAGTACCTCCTTCCTTTTCACGAGTCCACGTTGATGAAAGAGCTCTATCAGGTCCAAAATTCTATCCTTGATCAGGTTAGTGATACCGTTGTCATCGAGGAGGGAATACGTATCAGTGGTTTCAAACCCCTTTCCTCTGCCTAATCCGACCATATCCTGACCGTAGATATCATGGTCGAAATTGCTGGGATCAAAACGTTCCAAGATTGTTAGCTTGCCGCAGAGCGGGCAGACAAGGAAACTCAATAAATGGAGGTTAGGTCTTGGCTATATTAGGGTACCCTATACCACGGGAATGCGAAGTACTCACTTTGGACATGACCGTGTGCTGTCCGTGGACATGACCGTGTGCTGTCCGTGGACAACATAACAAACGCTGTCGTCATCCCCGGGTTCGCAAATCCCACGAACTATAACCCAAGCAGATTTCACCCAATACCATTTCTACAATCCAGAACGATCTCGGAGTTTCCTCCACTGCAATTTCACGGTGATTTTGCACAGAAAAAAATTCCTTCTTACTAAATTGGGCGTCACTGAAATCAAATGTGCATTCGTGCATACGCCAGTAACTAGAGTGATAGCTTCGATATCGGTTTCCAAATCTCGGCGTTGTTTGACCGTCTCAGAACCGAGCATGTCTGTACCGCCATTCCATAGGTCATATTCTGGGTCAACATATTTTTCGAAGAATGGTCTGTTTTGTCCAAATCGTATGACATTTGCCAGTTGTCATAATATTGTCAACATATTGTCATAATACTCTTCTCACTCCTGTACAAGAAAAAATACATATGACAGTATCTTCGTATCTGACTGTCTAACTATGGCAAGTCTTAAAGTCGGTTCATGGAAATTAACTGATTTGGTAAAGGATCCGTCCACAGACGAATTCCAGAATTTTCTGGCCTCTATTGAAGTAGGAGTAAAACAACTTGAAGTAAAGCGCAATGATTTACGATCAGACATCTCATCTACAGATTTTGAAGATATAATCCATTTAATCGAGGATGTATACGAGAAGCTTGGCGTTGCACAAGGATATGCCCATCTGCAGTATTATGCTGACACCTCATCAAATGAAGCATCTGCTCTTGTAACAAGAATGAACAAACAAGCGTCTGATATTGCTAACAAAATATTGTTCATTGATCTCTGGTTCAAGAAAGAAATTGATGAGAAAAATGCCCAGCGTCTGATAGATTCTATGCCATCTGTATACAGAGAATATCTTAAGCATAAACGATTGCTGGCAAAACATGCGCTGACTGAACCAGAAGAGAAGATAGTCAACACTTTGAATGTTACTGGCATGAAGGCTTTAATCAAAATCTATGATAAAATGACAAGTGGTTTTGAATTCACTGTGAAGTTAAAGAAGGGCAAAAAAATCATAGAAAAAAGATTTACCAGCAAAGAGAGGATGCTTGCCCTAATACGAAGCCCCAAGGCAGAGGAGAGGGCAGCAACGTACAAGGCATTATGGGATGTCTACAGGAAAAATAGTGGTATACTGGGAGAAATTTATCAAAACATTGTGATTAGGTGGCGTGACGAAGGAATTTCTATGCGTGGTTATAAATCACCGATCTCGGTTCGAAATGTTATAAACAATGTAGATGACGAAACGGTGGAAGTATTACTTGCGGTTTGTAAAAGAAATACTCCAATATTCCATAACTATTTTAGAGAAAAGGCGAAAATGATTGGCGTAAGAAAATTAAGACGTTACGATCTATATGCCCCGCTTTCGTCAAAGACTTTTCAGAAAAAATTCACATATGGCAAAAGTGTTGAAACCGTACTTGAAACATTTGAAGATTTTGATCCACGATTTGGAAAATTTGCTGAGCAGGTTTTTGCTGAGCAGCATGTAGATTCTGCAATAAGAAAGGGTAAACGTAGTGGTGCTTTTTGCTATACAGTATCTCCAAAGATAACTCCGTATGTGTTGTTGAATTTTGATGGTAGGACGAGGGATGTTTCTACACTTGCGCATGAGTTTGGTCATGCAATGCACAGTATGGCTGCAGCTGATAAACCGATAATGGTTTCGGAAGCTCCTCTACCTTTAGCTGAAATGGCATCAGTATTTGCCGAGATGCTGCTTAATGACAAGTTGGCTGAAAAGATGTCAAAGAAGGAGCGTAAATTATTACTTGTAGAAGAGATCGATGATATGTATGCTACTATAATGCGACAGGCCTACTTTACGCTCTTCGAAATTGAAGCACATCATGCTATTGCGGAGGAGAATGCTACAATTGATAAGGTTTCTAAAATATATCTTAGCAATCTAAAGGAGCAGTTTGATGATTCGTTGACGATCACCCCAGACTTTCAATGGGAATGGCTTTACATAGCTCACTTTTCCCATGCCCCGTTCTACTGCTATGCATATACATTTGGAAATTTGCTGGTGCACTCGCTTTACCAGCAGTACAAGAGTGAAGGCAAATCATTTGTTCCAAGATACTTCGACATACTATCGGCAGGGGGTTCTAGAAAACCGGAAGACTTGCTCAAGGAATCTGGAATTGACATCTCGAAAGAAGAATTCTGGCAGAAGGGTTTTGACTATGTTACAGAGAAAGTACAGCACTTGAAGGAAATTTAGTTCAATCCTATTCATAACAACGTTTTTTATAAAAGTATCATACGCTTACCGCTAGAAACGTCCATGTTATACGACAATTGCAGTAAACATTGATCACTGTGATGCTAGCTGAGCAAGACGTTGCGAGTAGAATTTATACACACTTGAAATACAAGTGCATCTATATCTAATGTGTGCCCTTCGGTCTCTTTGATAAGAAACAGAAATGTGAGGATTGTAACAATAGCTTTGGCACGTGGGAAGAATTGGTGGAACATGCAAAGAGTGAGCACAAACGTAAAGTGTTAAAATGTAGTAAGTGCAAAATGGAGTTTCTTCAGGAATTGAAGCGCTTCAAGCATCTTAAAGAAGAGCATAGGAAGTGAAGGATGTGTACGTGATAATTAATAAAAGACAATAGATGATTGGGTCGATATGGCGTTATTGGTGTGGTTAAACAGGGATGGAAAGCTTCTACTATTATCCAGCGTAACCAGGATGTTAGGCTTCGGTTTTCTCAGCATAATCCTTGCAATTTACCTTACAAGCGCAGGATACGATGCGCTACATACAGGTATAATTATCACCGCAACTCTTGTCAGCAGTTCGTTCTTCACACTCTTTGCAGGCGTATTTGGTGACAGGATAGGTCGCAGAAGGACA
>JAZFZF010000189.1:0-5296 GCA_036443875.1 Nitrososphaerales archaeon | reverse complement strand
TGGTCGGAAATGTTACTAGATCGATATATGAATGCCTGTTCACAGCATTCCCGTCCGCTCCATAACCAGCGAATATTGACACGTAATTAACCCTTTTCTGTGCATAGAGCCATTTTACCCTGTCCTGAATAACCAACAATACGTTCGCCCACTGATCTATTGGCATGCTTGATAGTTTTTGTTTATGATCTGGTGCAGCTACTACGACATAATGAAAGCCATAAGCTGGCTCTCTATACAGTGGTGCATCCCCATAAGAAACGTTTGGCGCGGTGCTGACTGCTGGATCGGTGCTGGGAAAAACCCTGACGGACCAGTCCTTTACGTAATTACCATCGCCGTCGCTCAGCATGTGGTACATCCCATTCCTCTGCACCATCGCGAGCACCGCAGGAGACGTTAAATGTTCGTTGCCCGGACAGTATAGGCATACTTTGCCATGGTTCTTGGAATGGCCATTGCCATCAACCTCGTTGTGTCCATTGCTATTCCCATTTCTGTTTTCGGTAGGAACCACGACGAATCTGTCGATGAGGTAATCCCTACGCAATTCACTTAAAGCCATCTTCACGACCTCCTAAACGATTCATTTCCACTCATATAGTATAGGAATGCGGTTTACTTTAGGAATCCTGTGGAACAGTAGGAATGTGTATGCAAAAGCGTTCCGCTTTTCAATACATTGTAATTCTTTGTTAATGTTATAACATAACACAACTTATCATATGTACCAACATTTCAAATGCTGCAGTAGAAGGTCTGGAGCTTTAATTTATCCAATCTTTTAATGACCTCATTCGCATAAGAATTGGCAGTCGATCTGGAAACGTTAAATAATTTCTGCGCCTCATCTGCAATCCTTGTAAAATTTGCGATGTTGTTATCCATAGTCCATTGGGTAAGGGCAAGTATCCTTAACTGCTTAGTACGCTTGTGGTTCTCCAGTTTGGACATGGCCATACAATAAATAGTACATTACCATAAATAATGGTTACGTTACAGAATATACATTAATTATAACTGATAAGCCAAGTTGAATTATATTCGCAGCCCTCCATATGTTGCATATTGCTTACGACATTTCCATATACAGATAGCGTGGCACCTATGAAAGTTGCACCAAACGAGAGTGCTCCTAGCAAGCTCAGCATTGCGATATCAGTTACCATTAGCATTCTCCTTACATACAGGAAGCCTCGACATTAGCGTCTGATAACCACCTGATATGGACCTCCTTCCAGGACCGTTGTTCGCACCTGGTATGTCGGAGTCGAAGGAAGCGAGATCATGTTTCGGCGCATATTGACGAGCTTGACGAACGTATTTTGGGTCATCTCGGCTAACTTTTCGTCATATGTCCATTTGCTAAAATGTAGTATATACGCTCAGTAAGGGGCTGTATAGGAAGTGGTTTTAAGCGATTCGGCTGATGAACCAGCATATATTAGCCATTTCAATCCGATTCGTTGAGTTTTGTATCAATTCGTCACATTTACACGATTCTAATTGCTGCCTGGATTTTGGTCATGAAGTTCCCGCCCACCAACGGTGCTCTTTTGTAGTATTCACCAAGGATCCTGATGCTGATACCTGTTTCATCAAGGACCTTGCCGGCATTTAGATCTAGTTGACCGTGTGGTATGTTTCCTACACTTAGAGCATTGGCCTTCAAACCCTTCTTTCTAGCCAATTCGTTAAAGATAGATTCCACAATCGGCTTCATCTAGCATTTTCGATACAAACAAAGAGATATAATTTCATATTGCTTTACCATATTTCCTATGTAAATATCTAGCAATAACTACGTAACTATAAATCTTGTAGTTTAAATCCTATTGATTTGATAATTTCTAGAGCATTGAGGATCAAATGTGAAGATTGTGGCTGTGAACCAAAGGAGTGCGTAACGATGAAGACGGGTTCGGACAAGAAATACCTCAACTGCAAGTATGATAAATGTTGTTGTTTGTTCAATGATTATAATACGTCATGTCTTCCCAACTGACTAAAGCCATAGTTGCTTGCTACTGTATTGAGAAAGGATATTGCACAGTTTTGATGTAGAATAAAAATAAATGTCATTAATATAACAAGATAACATAAAAGTGACATATTCATAGAACGTGATGAGAAAAGAGTTTAGCGAACATTGTAAGGCAAATATAATACAGTTGAGTTTATGACATTACAATGAAACTTGATTTTAGCCAGCACTCACAAATGTTGTCAAGGCTAAAGATAGCATTTGCTATCGCACTATCAGTTGCACTACTGGAGTTGATCGGAGGCGTATTGAGTAACAGTTTAGCTCTATTGAGCGACGCTGCGCATGTTTTCATTGATGCTCTTTCGTTGGGAATAGCATTGTTTGCTATAAAGATAGCAGCGAAACCACACACCCCATCCCTTACATATGGTTACCATCGAGTAGAAATTCTTGCAGCCTTTGTTAATGGGGCAACATTGATAGGTGTTTCAGCTTTTATTTTTTATGAAGCATATAGGAGGTTCTTAGAGCCTCCGCAAGTATCTTCTGATTTGATGATAATCTTTGCGAGTATAGGATTAATAGCTAATTTGGTGATGGTAAAAATTCTTGCGAAACACAGTAATGAAAGTTTGAATGTTAGGGGAGCCTTTCTTCATGTGATAGGTGACGCTTTAGCTTCTGTGGGTGTTATTGCTGGAGGTGTTGCCATTGCGTTCACTTCCCTCAATATAATAGACCTTCTTGTGGGAGTCTTTATAGGAGCCATTATCCTTCGCAGTGCAATTAAGATCTGCAAGGATTGTACAAGGATATTTCTAGAGGGTACACCCAAAGAAGTAGATATAATGGAAGTGAAGAGTGAAATTGAAGGCGTTGAAGGAGTGAAGGAAGTCCACGATCTCCATGTATGGACAATAACATCAGGTATGGATGCGTTGAGTGGACATATAGTAGTAAAGGATCAGATGCTGAGCCAATCCCAAGTAATACTGTCTAGGCTAAATGACATGTTAAAGGAAAAGTTCGGTTTATATCATAGCACACTTCAGCTGGAAAATCAGAATGATTTGATTCAACCCAAAAAATTATCCGATGAGAATGATAATTCAGCCTGAAGAAAAATATCGGTTACCGAACAGGTTGATCTATTTTTTCCTATTGCACATGAATATCACTTGGTAATGTCCTATTTTCTACCAGTCTATGACGAACCTAATTAGATTATACCAACCTAGAAAGTTGGTCCGCAACGGATGATGATCTGATAATAATGATTATTGCAATGGTCAATTAACAAACTTGGAATATCCTTAAAGGGCAGAACGGCACATAAGATCATACTGAAAATAATAGATCTCCAATTGCAGTTGGGAATAGGTGAATCGATAGGCATAGTGATTGTAGTGATCATTATGCTAATAATCTTCTCATCTGCTATACGGATTTTAAAGGAGTATGAGAGGGCCGTCGTCTTCAGACTCGGAAGGCTGATTGGCGCAAAGGGACCTGGCTTGGTACTACTTGTACCAATCATCGACAAGGCAACGAAGGTCGATTTAAGAGTTGCTACGGTTGACGTTACAGGGCAGAAGATAATAACACTTGACAATGTCACTGTGGAAGTGGACGCTGTAATATATCTGCGAATCAATGAGCCTACGAGTGCTGTTGTGAGGGTGAAAGATTACCTTCTAGCATCGAGCATGCTTGCGCAAACGACACTTAGGGATATACTTGGCCAAGTTGAATTTGACTATATGCTTTCAAAGAGAGATGAGCTCAACAAAAGGATGCAGGTCATTCTGGATGCCGCAACCAACGCTTGGGGGGTAAAGATAACAGCAGTTGTGATGAAGGATGTCTCCCTACCTGAAAATATGCATAGAGCGATAGCATTGCAGGCAGAGGCAGAGAGGGAGAAGAGGGGCAGAATAATAATAGCCGAAGGTGAGCTCATGGCAGCCGAGAAAATGGTACAGGCTGCAGATTTTTACACAAGGAATATTGCTGCAATGCGCTTGAGAGAGCTCCAAACATGGGCAGAGATTGCCAAGGAGAGGAAAATGGTAATGGTAACTGGAAGAGACCCAAGCAACATAGGTCTCCTTCTAGGTATAATGAAGGGGACTTTTTCCTAAAGTATTTTCTTCGCTCTTCTTGGCATATGCAAATGCTCATCTGCCATTTCTCTTTATAAAAGATGTAATGCATAACTATATTTGGCGTATGATTTTTGGAAGGTGATTATCAATCTTAAAAATAAATGTAATTGCAGTTTTCCTTTAAGAGATTATACTTTTATTTGAAGATCGCATAGTAAAATCATGGCACCGTCGCCATTTTCACTTGAAGGTCTCTTGAATTCTGTACATAAGGAAGGTATTTCCCTGTTTGAATACAATAATATGAATATACCATGTGTTTTACTAAAGAATGAAAGGTTCGATGATATAGCCAAGGCATTTTATAACAACCTCCTTTTGGTAGATTCTAACCTGAACATACTACATGATCACAGAAAGAATGTGTTTGTGGAAATAGTGCTAAAGTCCCAAGCTGTTGGAATAGAACAGAAGGTACTCCTCTATGGGAACCGGAACTTGGACTTTTTTGAGTGTTTGGCAAAATGTGGTATTATAGCACTTGCCCAGCCTCACTTGATCAGACAGGTACAAATATCTTGATGGTTCAGCTGCCTAGAAGGTATGTAATAGAAACTGCTTTAGAAACTATAAAATAGTATTTGAAATAGATGTCTTGATGCGGTCATTCATTGCTTAAACAATTGAAAATTGTGCAAGATAATCTATTCAACATCTTCTTTAACGCTTAAAAATTGCGATGCGGTATGGGATACTAAACCGGTCGGCTAGGATTGGATTGCTTACTTTTTTGATCAAAGATGGTATAGAAATGGGTTTTTCAAATTTAATGCCGTATGATGAAGTTGAAATTCTCTAAGAAGGTTTAATGAAAGGGGATATGAAGTCAAGAGATAGCCAATAGGAAATATGAATCTAAGATTTTCCATCTATTAATGCTGGTGGCTATAATCAATTTAACTAGTAAATACTGAGTACAATTGATTAGCTGTACAAGACTTTGACTAATGATATCTCTACTCTTCAAGATGCTGGGCTTAGATAAATATAAGAATGCTCTTTTTCAAGCTAATCCAATGTCTCTTCCAGGTTTTGGCTTGCTTACAAACCCTTCAATTGAAATTCTAGAGGAGATCAGAAGTATTCAAAGAATGGGTTTTGATTACGCAGAAATTGGAATAGAATCCCCTGAAGGTGCTCCAGA
>JAZFZF010000188.1:0-2773 GCA_036443875.1 Nitrososphaerales archaeon | reverse complement strand
TCCATGCCAAAGTATTGTGTCGAGGCTGCAATGGAATTGTTGCAAAGAACAGGAAAGCCAACTAAAAATGCTAATATTGCCGTGCTAGGGCTGGCGTTTCGAGGAGGAGTAGATGATACTAGACTTTCACCTTCATACGATGTAATTGACGAGCTGGAAAGATTTGGTTGTAAAGTTAGAGTCCATGACCCGTATGTATGGGCAAATTCGAAACTTACAAAGTCAGTAACTTTGACAAATAAACTCGAAGAGGCAGTTAAAGATGCTGACTTGATTATTATAAGTACTGATCATCCACAATACCAGTCGCTAAACAAGAAGAAACTTTCTCAATATGCCAGCGCACCCCTTGTAGTTTATGATGGCAGAGGTATACTAGATAAAGATAAGTTCAAAGACACATTGTTTGCTGGAGTTGGAAGACCATTATACTAGATTCACATGCGTGATACAAATTGAGATACTGGTTTGATGTGTTAACTCCAAAACAGGTTAACTTCTTCAAACCTATTGCAGATGAACTTCGTAGGAGAAATCATGAGGTTGTTTGCACTTCTAGAAGATATAGGGAAGTTAAACAACTCGCTCAGCTCAAAGATATGAATATTCAGATAGTTGGTGAGCATGGTGGTGAATCACTTCACGGCAAGCTGGTGGCAAGTGCCACAAGGGTTAGGAAACTTACTGATGTGATGGAAAAATTTAATCCAGATGTTTTAGTAAGTTTCTCATCACCAGAAGCTGCTAGAGTTGCGTTCGGCTTGAAAATAAGACATGTAGGGTTCAGTGATTCTCCACACGCAGAGGCTGTTTGCAGATTATCGATACCATTGATGAACAAACTGATGTGTCCGTGGATAATTCCTAGAAAAGAATTTACAAAGTATGGTATAAGTTCAAAGTCAATCATACAGTATAGAGCCCTTGATCCCGTAATATGGCTTAAGCATTCCCACCAACATATCAAGTCAACACATCTAGACCTTGGACTTGATTCTAATGAGAAAACTATCACTTTCAGATTGGAAGAGTCTATGGCGGCATACAATGTAGCAAATAGTATCTCATACGAACTGCTAGAGGCATTGATCAAAAATTTCAATGATTGTAATATAGTTGTTTTAGGGAGATATGACGATCAGGTCGCGAAGTTCAAGGAAGGATATGGTAAGGATGTTATAATACCGTGTAGTGTTGTTGATGGTACATCGCTTCTAATGGAAACCGATGTCTTCTTGGGGTCAGGAGGAACTATGAACACCGAAGCTTCCCTACTTGGTATACCCAATATATCATACAAAATGCAAAATATTACAATAAACAAATTTCTAATAGGTCAAGCTGTAAGCAATGGATACTCTAATCTTAGTGATGCTATAAGGCTTGTAAGGAATATGCTCACAAACGAGAATCTACTTGATTCAATAGCAAAGAAGGGTAAGAGATTGCTTGCCCAAATGGAAGATCCACTGAAGAATATTGTAAAAGTGCTGGAGCAAGTAAACTAATTATAATGTACATCTCATCATTTTCTTGAATGCGTTCAACAGAGCTTATGACTGTTACCTGGAAAGATAATTCAGTTGTAATGATCGACCAAACTAAATTGCCGGATAGCCTCGAGTATATCAAATGTGCAACATATAACCAGGTTGTAGATTGTATTAAAAACTTGGTAATCAGGGGAGCACCTGCTATAGGGATTGCAGCTGCTATGGGACTTGCACTGGCAGCTTTGAAGAGCAAAGTAAAAACTCGTAACGATCTTATACACGAACTCGAGATCGCATTCAAGGTTATCAAGAGCACCAGACCAACTGCAATAAACCTATTCTGGGCCTTGGAGCGTGTAATGGAAAAAGCTAGATCACAAAGCAGTGTAAAGTCGATCAAAGATGCTGTATTAAATGAAGCATTGAAGATGGCCGAAGAGGACATTAACGCTAACAAGCAGATGGGTGCGTTTGGTTCATCATTAATAGAAGACGGAGATGATGTTTTAACACATTGCAACGCAGGGGCACTTGCAACTGTAGCGTATGGCACCGCACTTGGTGTGCTACGAGCCGCGAAGGATCAAGGCAAGCGTATCAATGTAATTGCAACCGAAACAAGACCAGTTTTACAAGGAGCGAGGCTTACTGCGTTTGAACTCAAATATGTCGGTATAGATGTTAGCGTAACACCTGATAGTGCGATTGGTTCGCTAATGTCAAGGGGTATGATAAAGAAAGCTATAGTTGGAGCGGATCGCGTATTGCGAACTGGGCATGTATTCAATAAAATTGGAACATATCAGGTAGCGATATTGGCAAACAACCACAACATACCATTCTATGTAGCTGCACCTTTATCAAGCTTCGATCTCAAGAGCGATCCAGATCAGGTTACTGTAGAGGAGAGACCTTTTGACGAGGTTACTAGTATGGGAGGCAAAAGGATTGTACCAAATGGTGTTAGGATCTTCAACCCAGCATTTGATGTAACACCCCCAGAATTGATAAGCGGCATTATTACCGAGAAGGGAATTTTGACTGCACCATATGATACGTCGATAAAGACTATGCTCGGTTAGAGAATTATAACCTTATGTTTTAAGCACATTTAATAAGTAGATAAAGTCGGTAGAGATGTGCCGATGCTAATTAACCTCAAATTTGTTCAGCTCGGTGTTCCCGCAGCGGTGGCAGTGTTTGTTATCTACATAATAATAGCAGGGCGATGTTTGTATGAGAGTGGTTGTGCTTAATTCCTTCATATATAGGCGATGCAG
>JAZFZF010000187.1:0-3140 GCA_036443875.1 Nitrososphaerales archaeon | reverse complement strand
TGGGTTTGAACGGTGTTTCACACGAAGCACCACTTGACGGGTCTTCAATACCGCACCAAACCTTTATGATATTCCAGGCAATGTTCGCAATCATCACACCAGCACTTATAGTTGGAGGATTAATTGACAGAATAAAGTTCAGCGCATTGGTAATTTTCATACCGATATGGGCCTCAGTAATATACGACCCGATAGCGCACTGGATGTGGGGCGGCGGCTGGTTACAGGACCTAGGCGCATTAGACTTTGCTGGAGGAACAGTTGTACACATCACATCTGGATTTGGTGCATTGGCTGGCGCATTGATCCTTGGAAGAAGACTCGGATATGGCAAGGTTCCAATGGAGCCACATAACATACCATTGGTATTGTTGGGTGCTTCATTGTTGTGGTTTGGCTGGTTCGGATTTAATGCTGGCAGCGAGTTGGCAGCAGATGGTGTAGCTACTAGTGCATTTGTAGTTACCAATACAGCAACTGCTATGGCATCAGTGACATGGATGCTCATGAGCTGGGCACATACGGGTAGACCTAGTTTAGCTGGAGCAGCAACTGGAGCAGTAGCAGGTCTTGTAGCCATCACGCCAGCTTCAGGTTACGTTGGGGTGATGGGATCACTAATAATCGGCATAGCCGCAGGTACAGTTTGCTATGGAGCTGTAATATTCAAGAACAAGAGGAAAGCGGATGATGCCCTAGATGTCTGGGCGGTTCACGGCATGGGAGGAACAGTCGGAGTAGTACTGACTGGTGTACTGGCAAATGAGCATATTGGTGGAGTAGCAGGTGGATGGGAAGGTAATATCAGACAGATATTTCTCAATTCAATAGGTGCAGCTGCATCAATTGCATACGCATTCATTGGAACATTGATAATACTGAAGATAATGGACGCAGTGTGGCCTGGAGGAATAAGGGTGACCCCGAAGGAAGAAGAAATAGGCTTAGATCTTTCGCAACACGCCGAGAAAGCATACGTAGCAACGTAAGCCATCCTTTCAGCTTTTATTTTTCCTAGTCATGTATAATTTTTAATATATATTATAATCTTCATATAACTTTGCATAGGTCAGGAGCTCTGTCATCATATCTTAGCCAACCAATTCACTTCAATCTGCATATTATTCCATGTTGAATAAGGGCGCCGGGAGAGGGATTCGAACCCTCGAGGCCCATAAGGGCCACAGACTTTCTACATAGATTTTAGCAGGCCTGCTCCCTACCAGGCTAGGAGATCCCGTTCTGGTATCACGTATAATACCGAAATCCCGGCTCCTGTGTCCTCGTCGGCGCAGGATAAACAACAATCAACAAGAATTTTAACTTTAACATATACTATGATCAACACTCAGCCGATTTCCTGAGTGATCTCATGCCTCTTTACCAAATCATACAGAGGAATTCTTTCTCCGTTTATAACCTTAAGATCTACATTGATCCTGCCTTTTTCAACAGTTATCATGTTATAGGTATTTTCAAAGAAGCCTCTCATTCTTTCCGAAGATGTTGTTCCTGCATATGCAATGGTCAACGGACCAAGATTCCATATCCAAGGTCTGTGTTTATGACCACATAGGACAAGGTTAACCTTGGCAGCAAGCGCGCTCTGCAGTACATCGCCTGCATCCAACACTATAATTCTATCACTACCAGTATCGGGTACAGAGATCAGATGATGATGCATTGCTAGGATCTTTGTTTTACCTGCATATTTGGAAAGGGTACGTGCAAGCCATAAGTTTTGCCTGTATCCCACTTCACCCTCATCCCTATCAGGTCTCGCAGTTCCCAGTGTTATAATTACAGCATCATCGAATTCGTTCAGTGTTCTTGAGGGAAAGAATTTCTTGAACAATAGATAACCCGTATTTCTATAGTCATGATTACCACTAAGAAAAATAACATTCTTGATTTTAATTTTATTCAACCGTTCCTTGGCCATCTCAAATTCATTGAGCGTGCCGTTTTCGGTCAAATCTCCTGTAATTATCAAAGCATCTGGTTTCAAATTGTTAATTTCTTCAATAGCCATGTCGAAGATGTCGTTTTTAAACTGCGATCCTACATGAATATCTGAAAGTTGAACAAGTATCATAGGATTTGTTCACGAAAACCTCGTATATATAATAAATCAAAGTGCGAAAAGACTTAAAATAATAGTTACTATAGCCACGCATGGGTAAGCATAGAGAAAAGAAGCAGGAAGTTAAGAAGAAACTTACAAAGTGGAACATGATAGTTCCGGTCATTCTGGGGCTCGCAGGAATGGGAATCGCTATTGGTATAAACTTCTTTATATCTGGTCCTCCACCGATTACAGAATGTATTACAAGTGAAAATCTGTCCTTCAACCAGGATGCTTTTCTCCATGTTACCCTTCATAGTAAATCTCTTAGCGTTCCGCCTGATGTTGGTAGAAGTGAAGACTGTGTGAAACCAGTACATACTCATGAGAACGATATTGTTGAAGAGAACGGAATAAAATGGACAAGAATTCATTCAGCATATGTTAAACCAACCAGATTTACTTTTGCAGATTTCGTTGATCTCTATGGTCTTGACTTGAATAAGTACAACGTCAAGGTTTTTGCAAAAACACCTGACGAAGATTCCTTTGAAGAAATAGAAGACATAAGGACCCTACTTTTAACCAACAAGATCAAGATAAAGATGGAGTTACGAAACAAGTGATGTTGAATTTGACATAATTCTGGTTTTAATTGATTTTAATTCTTGAATACTCGCACATCCGCAACGACTTGGTAAAATCTAGGCCCTACTTCTCTTACAACCCTACTTGTAAGCAATTCATACTTTACGTTCATAGAATCTGACAATTCTTCTGTACAAACTTCTAGCGATTCTTTCTTTGAATCAGCATGTAAATGTGTAAAATAATGTATTATTCCTTTATTTTTAACTGCCATAATGGCACAGTCTAGATACTCCTTAGCCTTCTCTGGTAGTGGCATTAATACTCTGTCTGCTTTACTCCTAAACTCCCTCTCTATTATTTCTCTGGCATCTCCAAACACCGGTACAACACGATCATGGACTTTATTTAGTAGTGCGTTTTCAACGCATAGCGAATAGGCATCGGGGTTAACATCTATGCTGTATATTTTGCATCTATGTTTTTT
>JAZFZF010000186.1:0-2758 GCA_036443875.1 Nitrososphaerales archaeon | reverse complement strand
TTTTGCTATTGCAATATTTTCATTACCACTTATATTGCCTTTCGTTCTGGAACTGCAGGTTTTTGCAAGAACTTTCGAGTATGAGATGGCAGAGTCAATAGCTCGTTGCGCTTCCCTCGAACCAACGATAACATCGTGATCTACACACCACCTCATTGCTAGACCCTCACCCATGCCACCAGTGCCGCCGATGATACCGATCTTCACGGACCCTTACAAGTATACAATTAATATTAATTCTTTCCTTTCTATGGATCAACTCTTTCAAGGGTTACCTTGCTAATTGGTAGCACCGAAATTAACCTTGATTTATATTATTTGAATCTATAAATGAGATCATATGGCGAAAGATCCTATCTGCGGTATGTTTGTGGAAGAGAAGAAGGACTCGATAATTCAGGAAGTCGAGGGTGTCCAATACTACTTCTGCAGTAATAATTGTGTTAATGAGTTCATGGCTCCGGAAAAGGAATTGAGGAAACTGATCAAACATGTCATAATCGGCGCAGTTTTAACGGCACCAATAATATTCCTAACATACATTAATCTACTGCCTCTTCAGATGAATCATTACGTTCTTTTCGCTTTAGCAACTCCTGTACAGTTCTGGATCGGCTGGAGATTCTATCAGGGTACACGTGATGCACTAAAGCATAGGATAGCCAACATGGATGTGCTAATAACAATGGGCACTACTGCTGCATGGTTCTTCAGCACGATTGTAACTTTTGTACCGAGCGTATTTCCAATCACAGAAGTATACTTTGAAACTAATACAATCATAATTCTCCTCATACTGATTGGCAGACTGCTTGAACATAGAACCAAGGCCAAGGCATCAAGAGCAGTCAGGAAGCTGTTGGACCTGCAGCCCAGATTGGCGCACGTCCTTAGAGATGGTCTAGAGCAAGAGATCCCTGTTGAGAAGGTAGAGGTTAATGATCTTCTAATAGTGAAGCCGGGAGAAAAAATTCCAGTTGACGGACTTGTCGTAAATGGAAATTCTTCAGTAGATCAGTCTGCAATAACTGGAGAGAGTATACCTTGTGAGAAAGGAGTTGGGGACGAGGTAATTGGTGCGACAATAAACAAGAGCGGAATGTTGAGGTTCAGGGCTACGAAGGTTGGGCAGGGTACTGTTTTATCGCAGATCGTAAAACTTGTAGAGGAAGCAAAGTCTAGTAGGGTTCCAATTCAAAAACTCGCCGACAAAATATCATCATATTTTGTACCAATAGTGACTGCCATTGCTACCATATCCGCACTAGCCTGGTTCTTCTTTGGAGGAATCGGTTTAGCGTTTTCGCTGCTGGCATTTGTATCCGTAATAATAATTGCATGTCCTTGTGCCTTGGGTATAGCTACACCAGCGGCACTGATGGTGGGAGCTGGTAAGGCAGCAGAAAATGGCATTCTCATAAAAGGAGGAGAATACTTGGAGATGGTGAGGAAGGTCAAAGTTATAGTGTTTGATAAGACGGGAACCCTGACCAAAGGCGAACCTTCTGTGACTGGTGTCATACCTCTGAACGGTATGAGCAAGGAAGAGGTTTTGCGATTGGCTGGAATAGCAGAAAAAGGTTCCGAGCATCCACTGGGAGAAGCAATAGTAAGGAAGGCTAAAAGAGATGGACTGGTAATTGCCGATCCTGATTCTTTCGAAGCTATTACAGGACATGGAATAAAGGCAAGATATGGTGAACATTTGATACTTATTGGCAATAGAAAATTAATGAAAGATGATGGATTGGAGGTAGAAATTGCTGACAAACAATTGAAAGAGTTAGAAGAGCAAGGAAAAACTGCTACCCTAGTTGCCATCGACAATAAATTGATGGGAATAATTGCTATAGCAGATACTATCAAAGAAAGTGCGTCAGACGCGATTAAAGCATTAAAGAATAATGGAATCGAAGTTATAATGCTCACGGGCGACAACGAAAAAACAGCAAAAGCAATTGCAAGCAATCTAGGGATAGACAGAGTTATTGCAGAAGTTCTGCCTCAGCAAAAGGAAGAGATTATTAACAAAATAAAAAATGAAGGAAGGACTGTAGCAATGGTTGGTGATGGGATTAACGATGCTCCTGCACTTGCCGCTGCAAATCTAGGTATAGCAATTGGAAGCGGAACAGATGTTGCAAAAGAGACCGGAGGGGTAATACTCATCAAGGATGATCTGCGGGACGTCGTCACCGCAATTGAGCTGGGCAAGAAGACTTACACAAAGATAAAGCAGAACCTCTTCTTGGCTTTCGTCTATAACACTGTCTTGATTCCCATAGCAGCTGGTGTACTTGTTCCGCTATTTGGTCCTGAGATGTATAGCTTCTTGCCATTTTTGGCAGCTGGCGCAATGGCTATGAGTTCTGTAACCGTAGTTGGTAATTCGTTGTTGTTGACAAAATACAAACCTCTCGTTCATGCAGGTGATAGGGAAATCGGACGGAAAGCAGCGACAAAACACACAGCAGTTCATAGAATAGAACGTATGCTTCCTATATCTGAAGAACACTTACCGAAAATTAGGTATAGCAATACTGCTATGGCAAAAGATCGGGTTTGTGGAATGAGCGTAGATGAGAGCAAAACAGAATTCGTATCAGAACATGAAGGGACAAAGTCTTACTTCTGTTCAGTTGGATGCAAGGCATCTTTCGACAAGGATCCTCATAGATATCTGGAATAAATTTCTTAAACGTAGAGATTCTTCTAATCTCGCAATCTAGTTATCCTAAGCATTGGTTTGGTACCATAC
>JAZFZF010000185.1:0-4784 GCA_036443875.1 Nitrososphaerales archaeon | reverse complement strand
GATCACATTTTTCTCATCAACTCTATACGATACCGTAATAACTTCATCCCTCTGCACTTGTATATCACCAATATATCTAGAGGGATCAGGCGTAAGTCTTATCTCCTTCTGGAACATACCTGTATTGGGGCCTGTTTCGCGCAGTGTGAATTTTTCGGATCGAATTGCTCCAGATATAGTAACCTGAATCGATTCTACGGTTTCACTATCGATGTCAAGGCTGGAATCGGTTAATGATATAATTACCTTGTCGAAAGGGGTGTATGCTGACCTGTCCAGTTTCAGAACTGGTGTAGATGTTGTAAAATTGGGTAGCAACAATAACATCATCAATATGGAAAAAACTGCAAATAAGTGTTTTAATAGCATAGGTCATAACCATAACACCATATTATAAATATCTATGAAAGTAGTTTTTTATTGAATATTGACAGTCTTGCCTTTCACTGGAAATAATGCGGATGAGTTCTGAAGACCTTCCCACATAGATGTTTCAACTCAAGTGTCTGGGATCAATAGAAGCGATGAGCGTATCTATTGTCCTAGGATGTTGGGTGAAATCAGGAGAAAGGATCCTGATAAGTACCTTGTGAAACGGTGTGTCTATAGATCCTGATTTGACTCATATTATCTATGCTGTTTTGTGCCATAGGTCAAATCAAGAATATCATGATAAAAATAAGTGATCGTTTAACGGGGACCTAGTTATTAAAACGCTTACGTGTTATAAATTGAGGCGCTTGGTATCTGTAGGTCTTTAACAGTGTGCAATCCCGGTTCCGCTTCAAGTATTAATGGGATGTAATTAAGCAGCAGAGCAACTGTTGCTCGATCACCACTTATTCCATTTGTCCTTACATATACAGGAGGTATCCCTTCGATCTCCACGAGGTCGAACTCGCTAGCCCCAGCAACCATGTAGAGTACCATCTCGAGGAACTTTGAATCAAGTTTTTTCACAACTAGTCTGTGCTCTATACCAGCAATTTGTCCTGGCTCTACAGTAACATCATACGATCGGAGTATGTATTTTGCTGTGATGGGTTTTATCGTGATAGCAAATGTTGCTGCTTTCACCTTCAAAGTATCACAGATCATCCTAGCCGATTCCTGCAATCCCACATGGCCGACACTGTGTTTGAATTGCTCAAATTGTTTCGAAGTGAGCCCCAGGCACATCTTTTGCTGTAATGTCTTCCTCCTCTTTGCAATGTCAACTACACGCTCTATCCTTATCCGATCTATTTTGGTACAGAGACTGGTTAGCATAAGAACTAGCGAGTCCATGATAAATCCTGGATTCACACCAACACCAAGAACGCTAACCTTGTGTTTTTTTGCAATTATGTCAAGTTTCTTGGCTACTTTTATGTTGTTTCCATAAGGATATACAAGTTGCTCACATGTTGATACAACATGCATATGATGTTTTAGAAGTTCAGATATCTGATCGTAAGCATCCTTCAGCGAAGATATTGTAGCGTGTATCGCAACATCTGGTTTTGATTTTATCGTATTGATATTACCTACGATCTTTATGCCAGCTCTCCTGTTTAGAGTGAAAATGCCTGCATCATTACTTACTTTGTTTTTGTCAGTATCAATTATACCAACAAGTTTGAGATTCTTTCTTTTCTGCAACTCGATGAAGATCTCTCTCCCCAAACTGCCAAAACCAACCTGAACTACTTTACAAGACCCCATGAATTTCAATCAGGGAATCGTTTTAATGCATTTAAGTAATTATATTTGTTAATGAATCTACCACGAAAATCATCTCTAGTGATTTTATGAAATATACTTGATGGTTTAGAATTTCAGCAGTATTCCAACATTGCTTTTCAAGGCATCATGAAATGTAGTGAGTCATTGTATCTGCTTTAATCATTCGATCCTTTAGGGAAGATAGTAAAGGTATCACGTGCTATTGAATTTGGCCGGACTAGGAGCTTTTTGTTTACAATTAATTAGTATTCTTACCTTTCATTGATCCTCTTTATTCTCTTCCAACGGCTCAACAATCAAGCTGTCGCCCTGTTTCTCGATAACCTTTACCTTTTCTCCCTCCTTGATATTCGATTTACTTCTAGCCTTCCAGTATTCGCCCCCAACAAGCACGAAACCCCCCTTCTCGCTAGAAATAGGATCTAGCGTCCTTCCTTCCTGGTTTAGATACACAAACTCCACTTTCTTCTTCATTTTGCTCTGCCATACTTTGTATGTTATGAAGCCAAGGAAAGCGCCAAATGGGGCTATTATTATTGTAGACAGCGTCGCTAGATTTCCAAGCTGTTCTTCAGGAACCAAAAGTGGCTGTACTGGCTGTGTGATCATAAGAGCCGTTCCCAATGAGAGAACTATTATACCCCCTATTCCCATTGCACCGAAACCCGGACTATAGAGCTCGTATGCAACGAGACCTACCCCTACGGCTAGCAGACCAAAAGCAACCCAATTAACATCGAAGCCCTGCCCTATCAGACCTAGGACTAGTAGTACAGCACCGGATATCTCGCCACCAAAGCCTGGCGATGTAAAACCATAAATCAGGGCGAAGAAGCCTATCGTCAGTAGTAACGTAGAGAGTAGTGGTTCCGCCAAAATACCCATGACCAAAACCCTGATACTCTGTTGGTGCTTCACTATCTCTGCATCCTGAGTATCTAGAACTTTTGGTCCCTTCAAGGTTGTTACCGGAGCATCATGAGCTTTCTCCAGCAAATCGAGAGGGTTCTCCGCTATTGTTTCTATTATATTTCGATCAAGTGCCTTTTCTGGCGTTAGGTTGTCATTGTGTGTTATGAATCTGGTAGCCTGTGTTGCGTTCCTTCCATGCAACTCTGCCAATGAAACTACCTTTTCCACAAGTGCGTTGATGATCTTCGTATCATTAATTGGCTGTGTCCCAAGAACTGGCTGAGCCGAACCTATTGTGGTGACAGGCGCCATCACAGCATAGTCTGTTGCAATTAATATTATCGTGCCTGCAGACCATGCGCTCCTCCCCTGTGGATACACATAGCCTATGACAGGAACATCTGACTGTTGTATACTCTCTATTATTTCTAGAGTGGCAGCGAGCGAACCTCCAGGAGTATCTAGTGCTAAAACAATGGCAGAATATCCCTGAGCAGAAGCTTCTACTGCAGCAGCAATATCATCTGATGTTGCCGATGATATGAAATCCTTAACCTCTACCCAGAGAACCTTGTTACCAGTCTGTTCAGATTCTAGTGCAAAACCTAGCGACAGCACTGCGATCGCAAACAAAATGGGTATGAATTTCATCTGCTTCCATTAGCTCTCCTTTTGCTCTCCTTTCTTTTCTTTTTCCTTTTCCTCTCTCCCCTGGAACAGGTTTATGATTTCCTGCTTTGTCATACTTCCTAATTTATCTTCATTCAATTCCGGTGCTCCTTCCTTTATTGTGCCCAGCGTAGGGCCAAGCTTGGTCGAGTCTCCCCCAGTCACGACGATCATGTTCTTCTCCCTTGCTATCTCTGTCCATGTTTGCAACTCTCTCAAACGCATTGCAGCAATATTGCGTGTGTAAAAATCTGCAGCCTGCGCCATCTTCTCCGCAGCCTTGAGCTCTCCCTCAGCTATTATTATCCTACCCCTCTTCTCCCTTTCAGCCTCTGCCTGCTTTGCTATAGCCCGATGCATATTTTCTGGCAGTGATACATCCTTTATCGCCACGGCAGTCACTTTGATCCCCCAAGGGTCAGTTGATGCATCTAAAATTTCCTGTATTCTTTTGTTCAGTTCATCTCTTTTTGATAGAATATCATCGAATTCTACCTGACCTATTATATCCCTGAGGGTTGTCTGTGCTAGCATACTCGATGCAAGAAGATAATTATTCACTCTCACAATGGCATTAGTAGGTTCGTGGACCCTTAAGTAAACCACAGCATCAACATCTACGGTAACATTGTCAAGCGTTATAATCTTCTGTTTTGTAACGTCCAGCGTCATCACTCGTAGATCTACCTTCACAGCCTTGTCCAGAATGGGCAAAAGTAATATCAAGCCTGGTCCCTTTGCGCCTATCAACCTTCCTACCCTGAAGATTACAGCCCTTTCATATTCTCTTACAACTCTTATTGCAGATCCAAGGATTATCAGCATTATAATTATCAAGATTGCTATTCCTACGGATTCAGCAATTCCCAATTGTAATTGTAGATGTGTTAATTCCAACATAGTTTAATGGGTTATCCCAGTCTTTAAGGTTTCACCTATCAAATGATGAATGAGGTATGTCTTCATCATACCAATATAGATAACGCACTTTAGCCTTGAACTCTCCAGCTCCATCCTTTACAAGATTCTTTGCTGAATATTTAAAGCAAAAAGTAATGACAGGTTTCGGTCATACTTAAGTAGGATATTGATTTTCTTATTCCTATGGTATTTGGTAGAGAGGTTAGACTTGCGAGGATCCTTAGAGATGGAAAGATGCTGTGTATACCCATGGATCATGGTATCAGCGATGGACCTATAAAAGGCATCGAAGATGTGCATAACAGGATCTACCAATGCGAAAATGCAGGGCTGACCTCGGTTCTGATAAACAAGGGTATTCTAAGGAGCATGCCCAGACCAACTACTGTTGGAGTAATTGTTCATCTTTCTGGTAGCACGAGCCTCGGACCGGCACCTAACAAAAAGGTGCTCATGGGAACGGTGGCTGAAGCTATTAGACTGGGAGCTGACGGCGTTTCTGTTCACATCAACATAGGTGCTAAGGAAGAACCAGAGATGTTGCTAAAGCTAGGCCA
>JAZFZF010000184.1:0-2380 GCA_036443875.1 Nitrososphaerales archaeon | reverse complement strand
CTTTAGAAGCACAATATGCGGCTAAACGAGGAAGTGCCTTAAGTCCTCCTGAAGAGGAGTTGTTTACTATGCAACCTTTTCCCTGCTTCAACATATATGGAATGGTGTATTTGGACATTAGAAACGTTCCCTTAACATTGATATCAAAGGTCTTATCCCAGGTCTCTGTAGTTATCTTATGTGTTTCTCCTCCTTGTGAAACTCCAGCATTATTAAATAGTATATCAATACGACCGTATTTGTTGACTATATAGTTAACAGCGGATTTACAGTCGTCTTCCTTCGTAACATTGCTCACTAGATAGTCTATTTCTAAACATTCCCTGTTTGCCTCTTCTACCGTTTCTTTCAATCTTTTTTCTGTACGTCCAGTAACTACGACTTTCGCGCCTTCTTTCGCAAATAGAAAAGCAGTAGCTTTCCCTATTCCCAAACTTCCACCTGTTAAGAGAGCTACTTTATCTTTTAGTTTCATTGAATTATTTTAATAACGGATTAATAACTTGTAGATCATCGAACCGGGAGAAATCCTTATCTGTAGTGTAAAGTTTCGCTCCGTGTTCTATGGCCAAAGCAACTATATGAGCATCCATAACTAAGGGGCCATATGCCTGTCCGTTTTTTAGCAGTTTGGAGAGTATTGTCCAGTGACGTTCAGTTGGTTGCAACAAATCAAGCATAGGATGTTCTAACCATTTCTTCACTATTGATGTGGCCTCAGAGATAGAGAAGGGATTGTCAAAAATCTTACGATTTGTTGATATCCTCAAGAAGGCTAATATAGTGATCCACGCCAACCTGACAGGTTGAGGCTCTGAAAGAATATTTTCCAACCAGCTACGGGCCCTTAGATGATGTTGGCTTGAACTATCATAAGCATAGAGCAAAAGGTTTGCGTCAATGAGTATCATCGGTGCAGGGGTCCTTCAATTTGCTCAAGCAATTCGCCAATATTATCGTAGTCGACCGTAATCCGTGGTCTAAACTTTTTGGGATGTACATTGAAAGGTTCGACTTTACGTTTCCTGTGGAAATTTAACCCGTTTCGCAATACCGTGTTAACAGTCTCTTTGAAAGATTTGCCGCTTCGCTTCATCTCTTCCTTTAGTTTTGCGGCTACATCATCGTCCAGAGTTAATGTTGTTCGCACATCAAGATGGTATAATCAAGACATCATGATGTCAATATAGGCAAGCTTATCGTCAAAGTTTCAGCGGAGCCGTCCTCCTGACGCTGCGTGTTGACAAATCGTTTGTAAAGACAATGCCATTAAGGTTATCCTTACTCTGCTGTGAAAAAACTTTTGCATAAAGACTTGATATTTGATACAATGTACGTCAAGAAATAAAAGGGGGATTAAAAAAAATGAAAAATCATTCACTCACTACTAGATTACCGCTCCTTAAAACACTAAGCTTAGCAGGCGTCCTGTTAATCCTTGGTCTTGTCATAATTTGTAAACTCCAGGTGGCTAATGCAGAATCAGGTGGGGATGCTAAGTCTCTTGTTGAAAGAAGTTTGGAGGTATGGAACAAAGGCAACATGGCTCTGGTTGATGAACTCTACACACCTAACTTCAAACTACATCTTCTCACTCGTGATAATGTGGACCGAGAGGGTACCGAAGCTTATAAGGAACATGTTAATTTCTTAAGAACTGCGTATCCCGACATGAAATTTGAATCTGATGAACTGATCGTAAGCGATGATAAGGTTATAATGCTGGTGAATTTCACTGGCACAAATACAGGACCTAGGGGAGATGTACCACCTACTGGTAAAAATGTCGAAGTTTCAATAGTAATAATTACTCGTATAGATGATGGGAAAATAGCAGAGGAGTGGTGGTATGAAAACATGACTTCTGTGTTTAGGCAGCTTGGATTTACAATTACAATTACACCACCTTCTGCGGAAGAATAAACTCAGTTTATATAATCCCAAACTATGCATTAACATCTTCTGGAAATTAGCTATAACTACTTAATTTCATTTGGCTTTTGTAGGCACTTTTGTGAACGATCGTTATCGTAAACTCGCAAATTAATATTGCATTAGCAACATGGCAAACTGGCATGTTCTGACCTCAGCCAACGCTTGATATACAGCCCAAGCCTAGAGGAGTCAAAAAGCTCCCCAGGCTCTAGCTTATATACAGGGTAGATAGGAACTGTAATATCCTCATACACAAAAGGGTTATACTTATAATACATTTTGAGTTTCTTTAATTTGTCCCAGCGATAATTTTTAGATATATAGAGCATAGAAGGTTTATGCATGAAATGGGACTATAAATAATAAAAATAAACTCGAAAAGGAGGATTAGATTATGAAGAATCTTATCACAATTACGGCCCTTTTGCTTTTTATGACTTTACAT
>JAZFZF010000183.1:0-5075 GCA_036443875.1 Nitrososphaerales archaeon | reverse complement strand
AGATCCAAGTACCTTGGAGGATGAATGAGAAGTTTCCACTGTATCAGGCTAGCAAAAATAAAGGTGAACAACGAAGAATGATAAGTATTGGTATGCAAGCTGCTAAGAACATGTGTATAGCTACGTTGAAATGTGATACAAGTAAGATACTGGAGCAGCTAACATTCTACAACAACACGAAGGGATAATGAAAATCGTAGAGTTTGCCGAGAGTTATGGACACTTCGATTGCGCTATTACCTATCATAATGACTACATTCTAACCGTGCAAAGAGAGTTCCCTAAAGCTCCTGTTCTAGTTTTATAAATAAAACATTATTACCTCTTATCAGCACTTTGCCATAATTCGCAACGTGTTTTTTATCAACAAATTCCTCAGCATCTACTAAAATGAGGTTCATGTAGGAATCGATGTTGATCATCTTCCCTCTATACTCGAGCTCGTTCTTCAGTCTTACATCAACTTTTTTATCGATTGACCGTTGGAGTTGCGTCAATGGTCTGACTGGATGCTGCTGGGACAAATCGTTCCGATTCGTCGACAATACACGGAGATAAAAATCTTCATCTTTCTCAAAATCCCAGGGCCAAAGGGATTTAATACAACAGCAATAATTTACAAGTTCACATCATTGACGTGTTTTGCGGGGATCGATATATTATCTGACCTTCCGAATCGCTATAGGTTCTAATAATTCATTCCTCTTCATCGCACGAAACTTCGCTTTATACTTCAGGCCTCTGGGCCGCGATCTAATCCTGTAACCGCAACAGGGGCACCATAATCCATCCCATTTTATGAATATTTCACATATCTGGCTACGTTTCTACCCATTCGCATACCTACCGCGGCCAAAGGCCTTCTCTCCCCTGTATCTAATACATATCCTTTACAGGTCACGATTTATCACACCTAGAGATCTTCTACTCTCGATCCAAAATGAAATACTAGTTATTTAAGATTGTCTAAAAATGTCATCTAATGTCGCCAAATGGAACCAAAGTTGTTGACAAGAAGAAGAAGAAAGACATAAAGGAAAATTTAATCTAGTTCTCGTATATCATTAACCTCTTCGGGTTTGACATTCCCTTGGGAAATAGCTACTAGTATGTGATTTTATCCAAAGGCTTTAATGACTATTGTAAAGAGCGTACTATGAAAGACGTGAGTAGGATGCTTTCAGCAACCCGCCTGACATACATTGGACACGCCACAGTGCTAATCGAGACCAAGGGAGTAAGAATATTGACAGACCCTCTACTGCGGAATCGAGTCGGCTTTCTCCACCGATGCAGATCGAAAATAGATTCAAACTCGTACCGCTCGATCGATGTAGTACTTATCTCTCACATCCATAAAGATCATCTCGATATACCCTCATTGCGACTTTTGGATAATTCAGTATTATTGATCGTACCCGAAGGTGCTTCAGGGTATCTCAACCAACGTGGATATGAGAACGTTAATGAGATCAAGGTCGGAGAGGACATTCAAATTGGCCCCCTGAAAATAAGTGCCACTCCAGCTCATCATTTTGGCAATCGAAACTTTTTTGGGCCATCTGCTGAGTGCCTAGGCTTTGTCGTTCATGGCAACCATAATATCTATTTTGCAGGTGATACGGACCTGTTTCAGGAAATGAGTAGCTTAAGAGATGGGCTCGACGTTGCACTTTTACCGGTATGGGGATGGGGACCAACTCTAGGAAGGGGTCATTTGGATCCTCGGCGTGCGGCTGAAGCACTCAAGCTGTTGCATCCGAAAGTAGTGATACCGATTCACTGGGGAACATATTGTCCTATTGGAATGGAGTGGGCAAGTCCGAATTATCTCACAAATCCTCCGCATGATTTTGCACATCATGCATCCAGACTCATTCCAGAAGTTGATGTTCGTGTAGTTGAGCCTGGAGATTATATTGAGCTGTCAGACTAGACAAGTTAGGTCTGAAACATTTGAACAACGGTAAGTCACTGTCTATGTGTTTGTCTCTTGAACTACCTTGTCACGCCTAGTATTCAATACGTGAAATACTTCAGATGTATTAGATAAGGGAATAAATAACTATCTTGGAAGAATAACTAACGCTAAAGTAACGCCAAGTGATAGCAGAACATCAGAATTGGTATCAACATTCTACACTCTTAAGCAAGTCAAGAACCGAACATATCTCTACCAAATAACTATCGGAGAAGATGGTAAACCTGTTTGGAAATCAAAAGGCATTGTTAGTAAGCTTGACTTGAAAGATCCTGAAATTAAGTGAGGTTTAAAACCAGCAAAGATAGCAGTTGCAAGTAACAAGGCCAAAGAGATCGTAGAAAGATATCATGCTGGCAAACTCGATAAGGAAAAGGCGAAATCAGAATTACTCACATTATTGGATAGAAAAGAAAGACTAAACAAAGAGGGAACTGCCTTTTTTAATTCCTTAAGTAATTTCTTGAGTAATACCTTTTAGTAATAATAATATGGTTAAAAGAAGCGAACTTCGGCCTTGTGTCTGTGATAAATGCGGGTGTATATTTGCTGAAAAGATGACTAGACTGTCCTTGCTGTAAGGATCCTAACGCAGGCATTTTAACAATTGAAGATTGAAGAAGTAATCTCTCACTCAACTTCATATTTTGTAGAGAGCAGAACTTTTGAAATTACTTGATCGCTAGTCTTCCTAAAGGAATTAGTCAACCATTGAAACAATATTGATTTTATGGCATTGAGAAAGTCAAGATAACTGATACCTGCCAATACGGTACTTGCCTTGGCTTGCACAATTCCCTATAGTTTATACAATATAAATAATTACAATAGTGAAAAGCATAAAGGTATTTATTTTGTTTGTCCTTTAATTATGACGTTAATATGGCTCAGATTAATGAACAAGTAGTTATGGATGCACTGAAGCTGTGCATGGACCCAGAAGTTCCTCTGAGTGTAGTTGATCTAGGTTTAATCTACGGTGTAGATATCAACGATAGGAAGGACGTGAATATTAGAATGACAATGACAACACGTGGCTGCCCGTTGCATGACACGCTAGTCAGTGACGTAAAGAGGTACTTGGGCAAGATCGATGGTATTGGTGACATCAAAGTAGAAATTGTATGGGATCCACCCTGGAGTCCTGATCGCATGTCTGTAGAGGCCAAGGAGAAGATACATGGCAAGAAGAGTTTGAGATTCTCAATAGACCTAGAAAAATCAAAACTTGCAAAGCAAGGTAAAGAAGTTCAGCAGCAGGACGGTTCTCTCGCATTGGTAAATGAACAGAACCAAGGCTTTATGGTGAACGAACATTTGATCGCATTCTGGAAGATGTGTGATGGTACAAAGACAGTAACGGAGTTGGTGGATACCTTCGCAGTGAAACTGAATATGCAGCGTTCCGACGTGGAGAAGGATGTAGCTGACCTGGTTCAGCAGATGCTTGAAGCAAATTTAGTCAAGGCAGAGAACTGATTCGCTGCAGTGATTACACTTAAATTGGAATTAAAATTTTGTTGACATAATATGCAGAAGGTGGTAATTTTTGGTAGTATAGCAGCCATTGTAGTAGTTACAATCCTTGTGTTGGTCTGGACATCAATTCCTGAAGTAGATGACAAGCCTGTTCCTAATTTTCTAATCAAAGTCGACTTTGCCAGAATTATTCAATATGAAAATTATACATCATGTTTTTCCGATTGTCCTAGAGGCTACATAATGCATATCAGATTGTTGTATCCTGAGGAAGGACCACCAAGACCGTTCTATCTTTTACTCTCTCCAGAGCGCGAAATATGGGATGAGGTCACAGATCCTCAGCAATGGGTAAAGGATGGTGTGTCTGGCAACCATGGATTTGAGGTTTTATCAAGTTCAAAGCGATTCGACCTGTTTACTGAATATTATCCATTCGATTACCGTATAATACCATTAGAGATGCGACTGTACTGTCCTGACTGTGAGGAGCAATGGTCCGAACCCTCTAATGTATGGCAAGGTGTTGATACCAGAATTACGAAACTTATGGGACTAATAGTTCATCCAGGAGAGCGTTTCTATGAAGTTGGATTTGCACTTGGTAATGATCAGATCGACACTCTTCCAGCGCGGGGTACTGTAGAATTTAAAATTACTGATCCTATAGGTGTAACATTGTATGAAAGGGTATTCAAAGTCACAAAACAGGATTTTGTTCGCACAGATGACCCCATTTTATATCTGAGAGTTCCAGAAGGAGGGAAGGCATTTTACATATTCAGTATTCCTACAGACCAGATAAAATCATCGCCGACTGGCAAGACATCAGGATTTGCATTTCTCAATTTCGTGATGGAAGATGGTGTGATTCTGTCTGAAGGAACCAAGGACGTTAAGCTTCCGTTAAGATAGCAAAAATTAGGTTAGCATGACCCAAGATCTATCATGAAGTTAACGCTCACTGATATTGAAACCCGTTGCTCTGACGGTAAGATAGATGTTTGTGCAGCAGCATCTTCTGCAGCAACTTTATTGAATCTGTAGACAGGATAGTATATATCGTTCAAGTTTAGTTTCTTGACTCCCATGAGATAAAACCATTCTTCAATATCTTCATCATGGGTGGAAAAGCACTAAAATGTTTGAGCGTTATAGTAGCAAGTGGGTAGTTTTTCTCATCAGTTTAGAGTAATACCTGGAAAATGGTAAAGATTCTCCATATCCCAACGAATTAAAGATCGTCCTGCAAGCGTTTCATTTTGAAAATTGACTGTATGAAGGGTTTCCATCATTTGCGTTCTTCGCTATTTTCTTGATAAACTCCCTCGGTATTGTAATTACTTTTGCCTCTGACTCTCTTACTTCATACTACTAACTTTCACTTGGAATTACATCCACCCAAGTATTCCACCTAATCTTCCTTTGTTGTGTCTATACCATCTCGATCTTCTTTCCGTTCCTGATTAGCCTATATACTCTCGTTACTAAATCAGGTAGATTATTACATGATAATTCTTTATCGGAGCAAACCACATTGACACTCTGAGTATCATTCTTGGATGATGGTCTGAATATGCCTCTAGCAATTTCAACTGCTACAGCGATCAATCCG
>JAZFZF010000182.1:0-8120 GCA_036443875.1 Nitrososphaerales archaeon | reverse complement strand
ACTGGTCAAGAGCAACAAGGTACTGAGCAGGGCAAACAGGGTCAGCAATGAGTAGCAAGAGAGATTATTACGATGTCCTAGGCGTATCAAAAACTGCAAATGCCGAGGAGATTAAGAAAATATATAGAAAGTTAGCACTGCAATATCATCCTGATAGAAACAAATCATCAGATGCCGAAGAAAAATTTAGAGTGATTTCAGAAGCTTATGCGGTTTTATCCAATTCGGAAAAGAGGCAATTGTATGACGCATATGGACATGAAGGTCTTTCTGGCAGGTATGCCTCTCAGGAAGATATCTTTGGGGGATCAGAAGCCAATTTTGAAGAAATATTCAAGGATATAGGTTTCAGTTCCGGCGGTTTCGGTTTCAGGGATATCTTTAACACATTTTTTGGAAGAGGCAATCAATTCAATTTCAGATTTGCCAGAAGCAGCCGTGGTCAGGACGTTGTCTATGAAACTGTGATAACACTGGAAGATGTTCTGCATGGAATAGAAGAGGAGATTGAGTTGTACAAAACTGCAAAGTGTGATGAATGTAGAGGATCTCGTAGCGCACCTGGATCTAAGCCTAGAACATGTTCCATATGCGGTGGTAAGGGTCAGGTAAGGCATGTCATGAACCAGTCAAGGTTCTCCACTTTTGTCACCGTAGAACCATGCAGAACCTGCAGTGGTGAGGGGATAATTATTGATAGACCGTGCAAGACATGCAATGGTAGCGGCAACGTAAGAAAGCCCCAGAAGTTTCGATTCAAAATACCAGCAGGGGTGGAGGATGATAATATGTTGAAGGTCGAAGGAGCAGGCGAGCCGTCAAACGGTGGTGTTAGCGGGGATTTATATATAAAAATACGAGTAAAACCTCACGAGATCTTCGAACGATCTGGTAGCGATATATTATACGACTTGAAATTACCATTTTCGAACCTGGCTTTAGGTACTGAAGTAAGAGTGCCAACACTTGATGGCCATACGTCATTAAAAATTCCTCAGGGGACCCAGCCAGCTACTATACTTAAGATAAAGGGAAGAGGCCTACCAACATATAACGGTCATGGAAGGGGCAACGAATTTGTTAGAATTAATGTGAAGGTTCCTACTAAGTTGAATGACAGACAAAGGTCGTTGTTGAAAGAATTGGATGAGGAATATAGCGAGGAATAAAAAGTTAGAATTTTATTTGTATTCTTAATTTAATTCATTATGACATGTGATGATTGGTTCAGGAGACGTATGAGGTCATTTCTAGGTCAATGGGACTACGAGATGGAGGAGATGATAAAAGAGATGGAGAGGACTTTCTAGGAGAGCACGAAGGCTTTAGAAGGAAATTTCCAAAAGGAACTTGTTAGAGAACGCAGATCACCAGATGGTAGTGTGCAAGGAATGGGAACCATTTGTGTATTGATATTCAATAACGATAGGTCCAGATAGCAAACCTGTTATAAGAGAATTTGGCAACATGAAACCATCCATTGACAAAGATGGCAAGATTGTGCCAAGGGAAGGTAGAGAACCAATGGTTGATATCATCAGTTCAGATGACGAAATCAAAGTAGTTGCAGAAATTCCTAGTGTCAATAAAGAAGACATTCGGATCACGGCTACTGGAAATACAGTAACAGTACAAACAAATGTTCAAGCAAGGAGGTATAATAGAGAGATAGATCTGCCTGATACTGTAGATCCAAACGGTACTACGCTGACTTCAAAAATGGTATGTTTGAAATAACTTTCAAAAGAAAGGACAAAAAACAATCTGGTGTTTCGATAAAGGTTGAGTAAACCTCAAATACGTTCAATATAGAATGAAATCAAATGAGGATCGCGTTGGATGTTGACGGTGTTTTAGCAGATATTATACTCGTATGGCTAAACGAACATAATAAACAATATAACAAATCAATAAACAAGGAAAGCATAGAGAATTGGGATTTTTGGAGGAAACTTGGGTTAGACAGGTACGAATTTTATCACCAATTATCAAATTGCTGGTCACAATGGAAAGAAGTTCCTCCAATGGAGCATGACATTGGCAAGACCGTTGATAAACTACATTCCGTAGGGAGAGTTGACATTGTTACTGCCAGAGATCAGGAAAGTACAAAGTATGTGATCAATTGGCTAGAGCATAATCGTATAAAATACAATGAATATGTGGTAGTGTCAGATGGAATAGACAAGGCCAAGCTAGATTACGATGTATTCATAGATGATTCGCCGCACAATGTAGTAAGGATGGCTTCAAAGGGAAGGAATGTATTACTGTATGACCAGCCTTGGAACAAATCTGTTAAAAATATAAAAATAACTAGGATAAAAAAACTTGTTGAAGCAGCAGACATAATTTCAAATCTACAGATCAAATTTGGTAATCACTGTAAGGTGTAAAACTTTCTTGAGCAGGAACAGTTAGTTTCTGATCACATATTATTATTTTTTAAATGTTTGATTCTTGAGTAAATATGCAACGATTGAATCTCTACAAAACAAATGAAACTTAAGTTAAATGAAGGCCGAAGCAAATGGTTTGATCTATCAGCGATACAAAGAACCTAGTCAGCTATAACACATTAGGGGTCGTAAGATTCCCTCCGATATTTTCATTTCAACAGAAAGACAAATCCATCTGAGTTGCCCAACGAAGTCAATACCAAGGCTATGGAATATGCATAGTTCCTACAATGAGAGGATGTCAAGGTTGACATATCTTATACCTGCCATTTAGACAATCAAGTTAACTATGGGAGTTACTAGCAAAAGGCATCTTATCTAGGCCTATGGAAGTGTGTCCTAAACCCTCGCAATAATTTTTTCCTGTGACGTAGATACGAAAAGTTTTCATAATATTTCAATTCTTATGCTGATATTATACTGTAAATACTATTATGCTAGAAGTTTAGAGCATCTTGCATTGCGGGAGTTGCCAAGCATGGTCAAAGGCGCGAGGCTCAGATGCTGTGGAGAAACCTCGTCTCTTAGGGGTCCGTGGGTTCAAATCCCACCTCCCGCACTATTTTACTTCAGTTCTACACGACTAGGAACTTTAACAGATTTGGAGCTGTATGATTGGTTATATCAACTTCGACGACGTCACCAATGAATCCACCCAAATTATCATCTTTACATCACTTTCTATAACTTGGAAATCAAATCTTCACAAGTTAATGTCTAAAACTCCAGACAAATGCCTGATGACCTTTTAGCCATTATCATTCTAGTCCTTGTCAACTTTAACAGATTCTCGGACCTCATGTGCGCTTCCTTCATTATGGATGCTCTGTGAGTCAGTCGGATGTTCTTTGGTTTCTTTGGTTTCTCTGGTATTAACGAACTCTTTTTTAAACATGCTTGCAATAATCATTATCTCTCTGATAGTTTCTGCTGTCTTTCTTACTGATTCGACCGTGTCGCGAACCGTTACCAATGTTTCACTTATCGATATCATCGTTGCTCTGAAATTCTCTATATCTTCCTTGGAAGCAGACCCTTTTACTGCAGTAACTGTATCCCTTAAAACACTCATTGTTTCTCTGAAAGACTCCATATCCTCACGTGTAGATAAGCGCATTTCGCCGACTTTATTTCTGAGTCCGTCGATATACTCCTTTGTGAGTTTTACCTTGTCCTTTATCGGTTCAATTATACCCTTCTTTCTATTCTCTTCAACCTCATGCAGTAATTCTTCAGCCTTTTCAACTTTCTCGAGATCTTTATCCATAGGGTAAAGACGTAACTTACTGCTAAAAAACATTACCCTAATTATAGTTCCGTTAGGTTAATAGCTCTTTTTGAAATGTTAGTAGGTATCAAGGTTTCTAATACTGGTGTCAAAGTGGACTCGGATCTTCGGTAATATTATTTTAGAAAACAAATGACCTTCTGTCGACAGTCCTATAGCCTAGGTATACGACATTGATAAATTCAAAGGCAATATGAAGATTAAATTACAAAAGATTAACAGGTTAAGAAAAACGGACGATCAGATACTTGTAAGGAGCTCATATTCCCCTTCCATATCTTCTATTCAATTCAGAATTTTCATTGACACTTCGTTCTATCGTTAAACCAATTCAAAATCATCAGGGTTAGCTAATATTTCAGTATCTTTAATCCTAACAATATATGGGTACGCTCTGTCAGATTCGATGCCTACTATAGTACCTTGGTCACCAGGATTTATGTCACTGATTGATTTTTTGAAGGAATTTGCCTCACCGACTTCTGACATCCTTTTTTAAACTCATAACCAGCGTTCTTCAATGTCGTTGTAACTTGTTCTATAACAAACTTGATAGCCTCTTCAAGATTAACAGTGCCAAACTTATAATCCTCTAACCAGACTGAAATCTTTGTGGGTTCACGTTTGGATGGTTGAATAATAATTGTTATAGTATTCTGTTCAGCCGCCATATCAATAGTAATAACGACTGCTTTAGCACTCATCGAAATGATAGGCAACCTATATAGAATAAAAAGATAATTATTCTTCTGCTTCCGGCGTTCTCCATGCTTCCAAACCACATTCCTTACATTTCCAAAAATCAGGTTTAGTTTCTTCATGTTCAGTCTTCTTCATGCAGTTTAAACATTGCATATGCATGTGATCACTTTACCAGTATTATATCGATGTGATTCAAATTGCATGGCGGTCCGTCAACAAGCCATATATATTCTGGTGTGGGACATTTCTGCTCATTGGGATAAATTTTCATGCATTTTACCTTCATCCCTTTCTGTGTATTCATATTATTTTTATCACCACATACTGGACATACATCATTAATATCTTGGTTCAAGAATACATGCCTACCCTTCGATCCTTTGCATATGACCCATCTACCAAGGGGATGACCATCTTCACACTTCGGCTTATCTATTCTTAGGTAAACATAATTCACATGCTGTCTGCAAGTAGGACAGTTGACCATCGAATACACTCTAGTGTAGTTAGGATATATGTAACTATTGATCTGGCTAAGCATCAATTGTAGTAAAGATCACGCATACTTTAGTTCTACCGAATCATCAGTCCATACGATTTTCTTTCTGCCTTTGAAAAGCCCTTTTTGTAGCACAGCACCAACAATGAGAGGCAACGCTATGCTAGCTTCAACATATGAAGTGGTATTGCTAGCTTTCTTCCATATTCCCCCCAATGATTGAGCCTCTTCCAACGTACTACCACTCAACCCATCTGTAGGATTTGTAGTGGTAATTTGGAATAGATAACTATAGCCTTCAATTTCTTTTCCATAAGCGTAGTTTGCTATAACAACGGCGTCGTTTACCCAGTTCTTTGGTACTCCACCACCAACAAAAATCACTCTAGTTCTCTTGGATTTGAGAACCACCTGTAAAAACTCGTGATTATCTTTTAATGAATCAAGTATGATCCTTTAGTCACCCTTTCACCTCTCATAATAAAGGGTTAATCCTATCCCTATAGAACTATCATTTAATGAAATGTAGTTAATGATGTATTGAGGATAGCCGAAGTAGGAGGAATAACGGTTATTGATGGAAAGGGAAGTGGTGCCGGACGTAGAGAAAAAATAAGTGGTTCAAGGGACACGATCCGGTTTACACCAGAGTTTCACTCCAGAACTAGTTTAGTAACCGTAGTGGATGACTCTAAACTTGATAAGGTTATAAATGCTATAATAGGTGCCGCCAGCACAGGTAGTCCAGGCGATGGGAAGATATTCATGTCATCAGTAGTTGATGTAATCGATATAGGAAGCAATAAGAGAGGAAATGGTGCAATCTAAAGTTTTACCCTTTTTTTCCGGCGGGTACTTTTATCTTGAAGAATAGTTTTGTTTCTCCAAGTGTTAACACTTCTGCTGATGTAGTCTTTATCACAATAGGGAGGTCATGAACTGCTTTGCCAGCAATCAAGCAGTGTCTTTGCGGCAATGTTCTGACAATAGACTTTATTGTATCAGTATCTGCAACAGACACTCTGGAGAGCCTTTCCAAATCTAAGTCATTTGTAAAGTTGAATAAGAATATGTTATCCATTTGTCTGTAAATACTATCGCTTATAGCATCAGGTTGATTGGTTATGAATGTGGTATATGCACCAAAATGTCTCATTCTTGTTATAATATCTTCCCAGTAGGTCTCACGTAGGTATAGATGTGCCTCTTCTGCAAAAAGGAATATGGGCATAATACTACCTCGTTCCAAAAGTTCTATTAGTTTGCTTAGCACAAGCTCCACGGTCATTCTTCTTACTACTGGAGATGTTTTACCCATTCCAATCACAAGCGCGGCACCATTCTTTTTTTGTTTGATTATCTCTTCAAACCTGCATGACTTGTTGTAATCATCGGTAAAGAGTTTAGAGCCCTGTATAGAATGCAGTCTAGAAACTAAAGCATCTCTCACAAATTCATTGGTGTTCCAGGTGGTTACTGTATTGCTCAGACGTTCTATTCCTAACGAGTTTTTTGCATATAGCCAGTCCCATATCCTAAAGAATTCCCGCATTGACGCAGCAGGCATGTCCAGTGTATGTCTTAACATATTTGCAATGGCACCTTTCCCTACATAATCCAAGTTGAACCTTAAGCTATTGCCAGGTTCTAACATGATAAGGCGCTCATTTATAGTGCTCGGCGTACCATCTTTATTCCATGCAAGTCCTGCATATTCATTGTTAAGATCGAACACTACAACGAACGCACCATGCTCTACGAGTTTTTTAACCAACGTCTTCGCAAGATGTGATTTTCCCGATTCCTTCTTACCTGTTATTACATTAAGAGTCCCATCAAGATCTTCCGCATAGATCATGAACTGACTACCATCACTGGTTTCACCTATATCGATAGGAAACACGCCTTCCCTTCTCAACAAAACATCAAGCTCTGATATCCTCAACTTGCTAATCTTCGAATTAACTCTAGATGGCAGCCATGAAACATTACTGTTCAATTTTCCATTATCTATAGAAGCCCTGATTTTACATCTGAACAACCTGGCATCTCTAACCATCATAGAAAGATTACTGATGTTCAGAGGATCATGAAGACCCTCTTTGCTTGACGCTTTTACAACTTCATCCTTTACAATATCTTGTACAAGCGATGGAATGCTTAGATACTCTTCCTCATATACCTGAACTACCAGCTTACGTTTAGTCTTTGTATCTTCGATTATAAGGTAATCCCCTTTCTCTATAAAATTATCTGTTATCCCAAGCAGAACCAGCTCGTTGCCTTCCTTGCTGACTATTCTCATATGAATCACAAAAATGTTCCTAACAAGGTTCTTCTTACATCTTCACACATAATCTCTTTCGCACCAAACTTGCTCAGTATGAAGCCCCTTAGACAAGTCACATCAGTTCTTGTGAATACAGAAACATGATGTGCAAGCCTTAGGGTTTCCGGATAACCGTTTGCGATAGAATCATTCGTAACTAACCTTCCTAATGATTCACTAGGATCGTTTAATACATCCACCCTTAACACCATTCCATCGTTGCTGAGTTTGGCTAGCAACGACTTGCCTACAACGTTGGTAATCAAACTCTTTACTATAGATGAAACGTCGATGTAACAAGCATCATCGCTAACGCGAAGCGATGATGCAAATTGATCGAGAAATTTTAGTCTTGTTGTCTTACTTATTCCGACTAACTGATTTCTATTTACTTTGCAATTCTGTAATATGTTAGTGAAGCCGTTCTGTTCATCTTCAAACACAGATCGTTTAAGTGAACCATCTACAAGTATGATTGCGTTTGTAAGTATTTTACAGATTTCATTCTGCATTATGCGTTCAATCCTGACCCTGATCATCCGTTTGGCTGTAGCAGTATCAAACAGAACAAATTTCCATAATTTTTCATCTAAATTTGATGTGCTCGCAGTATCATCATTTAGGTAAAAAAGCATAGGTCCAATTTTGAAATGCATGATAGGTTTCCCCATGCATGCTAGAACCAAACCACATTTAGCAGAATAGATCGAACCTTCTGCAGTTTCACCTATGAATGCACAGCTAGAATCTACAGCCGCGACATTTGCAATTTCGTCTATCGCCTTTATCTTATTTAAATTCACAAAATAATTCTTCGATTCCCAACCTTCCAATGGGCTTGAT
>JAZFZF010000181.1:0-2506 GCA_036443875.1 Nitrososphaerales archaeon | reverse complement strand
AATTTATTGTTGATCTCACCATTTGTGGATTATTAAACAAATTTGTTGATGAAAAGATCATAAACATAAATGAATGTAAAATCACATCATTTCGCGAAGGCTGTAGGACTGCAAATTCTAAATTCGTAACTGATGTGTTTATTATTGCTCACATACGGGTCGTTGATATGTGAATATACGATAGCAACATCGAAATTGTTGTCATCCAGATCAAATTTTGACCTCTTGATAGTAGTTTATCCCGCCCCATACCTTGAATTATGCCGTCCATGAAGTTCTGATTTATTTTCGTAATTAAATTAATTCTTGAACTGTTAAGGGTGAACATATAAAAATCACGCATTACATAGTATTGTTGATAAAGGATGTCCATTAACGATTTCAATAGTGAGTTGCAAGGCCATGAGGGTGGAGAGAACGGGAGCAGACATATTCTCCTCTTATACGATGATGAACAATCGTTGACGAATGTGCTACAAGCTTCGGAATCCCTGACCAAGAAAAATTGGTTCAGAGTGTGCTGTGGTCCAGAATCACACTCTGGTATCGAGTTCCTAAAGAAACACGATTGGACTGACGTGACTTTATCTCCTTACACACGCCTCTTGGATGACACTAGACAGTATGTCAGCGAAGTCTGGAAACGAGTAATCGATGAGGCAGGAGATCTGCAAAGCTGCGTCATGGGCTTTATGACGGGCGATCTGTGCCATCAGAGTTCCATTCGAAACGCTCTAACAGTTGAAGAATCGTACAACTCTAACAAGATTAATGGAGTAATGTATTGCCCGTATATCCTGAAAGACTTGCTTCATGGTAGCGTTGGGGACATTTTAGATCTAGTCAAGAATCACGATCAGAGCTTCCTTTTACAAAAGGATAAGTTGTATAAAATCGGATGATGTGTGGGTAAAGTCCCTTTTAGTAGCCCAACACACATAGATAAATCTAAAGTTGGACTTTAGTCCTTGCTATTGAGCAATTCGATAAGAAAACTGAAAATGTATCACGGCGATTAGCCTTTTATATCTATATGATGATGACATACCCAAGGTGTTAGTGTGTGCCTGAGAATTTCATTCAGATAGCACCTTTTGGTGAGGCACAGAATGACATAATTGCAGGAATAAAGAACTTCCCAATAAACAAACTTGCAGTTCTGTGCGATGAAAAGCAGAAGCCCAAAGCTGAAGAGTTCGCAGCAAACCTCGAGAGCACACTTGGCATACAAGTAAGCTATCTGGTTGTGTCCAGAGATAATATTTTCCATGATGTTTTGGAAAGGATTGCAGAACTGATAAAGACCGAGTCAGGATCCGTTGACCATATATTGATGAATGTCAGTGGTGGTGACAAGGTACTTGGTTGTGCAGCACTATGCGCAGCATTTGTGAATGGAATAAAGCTATTTGGTATGGATAATGAAGGTCATCCTGTGCTTCTACCTCTTCTCAGGCTGACTTATAATGAAGTTATTTCAGCTGCAAAGATCCAAATTCTAAAGGCTATAGATAAAGCTGGGGGCTCTGTGGAAAGTTTGGAGCAATTAGGGAAATTGTCGCAACTAGGCAAACCATTGCTTAGTTATCACATACAAGGTAGTAATGATGCGAGAGGTCTTACAGAACTAGGTTTGGTCGAAGTAAAGAGGGGGAAGGGTAGGTTACATGTCAATTTAACGACAATGGGAAAATTATGTATTATGAATACAACTTCATCTTTTCCCAAGTGAACTTTATGGATTCAGTTATTTATCAACTGGTATTTTCTAGTGTAGAAGAAAGTGAGTTAGTTTGAACAAGTACTAGTATTTCCAATCGCAGTCTAGCGGTGATGAGATCAATTATTGCTATGGCTAGGGAGTAAGTACGTTCAACCCGCCTAGGGGCCTTCGACAAACTTCATCCTTTCTTTATGCTGTGCTATAAAGAATCGGTTCGTTACTCTACAAGATGTGGTAGTAAAATCATCCAATAAGGAAGTTCAAGTGCGAGCCGTCACCTATATGGATTTCCAATACATATTCGAGATGCACAATATTGATTAACCAGGCCTCGATCACCTTTTCTATTAAATGAGTCACGTAAAAATTACAGAAATAATTTTCAATGAAATGTTACATCAAGTGAAGGTCTTACTTACACTCAAGGAAACATGTTCAGTAGAGGAGATAAAGAACCAGTTCAAAAATGTAGAGGGTTCTGTAGTCGAGTCATTTCTCTTGGAAGCAATAAGGCAAGGAATTGTAATAGAGGAAAAGAGCTCCTTTATCTTACAACAATTAGAAATGCCATCGTAGCCTCATTTGAACTGCTAACTCCGGTATTCAGGATTTCTAGATCTAGTGCAATAATCTTCAAGTATCTTGGATTAGTATCTTACCGATTGGCTTGAAGAATGTCACCAACCAGTTGTCAATACCATGGAACAAAATTTTCTTCCATGTATGACCAATTTCTGTGGCTGAGGAGCCATATCGTCCATAGACAAGTGAAGGTGTCTTCTT
>JAZFZF010000180.1:0-3887 GCA_036443875.1 Nitrososphaerales archaeon | reverse complement strand
TTGTGATAGCATCGACTATAAATATACCATAACCAATAGTAGGTGGTGTGATTCTTGCTGCTCCTATATCGTACCATAGATCCAATAACATCCTTCATAACTAGAATTTGAAATAGCATTACAGATTTGATTAAAATCCTACTGCTATGGGATCAGTAGGTTTCATTAATTCTCGCAATAACACGGTTGCGTAAGATCCTTTATACAGGAAAAATCTCAGCTTTAATGATTCACCCAACATATGGGAAAACTTGTTACAGAGCAACGATGTGTGTCTAAAACCACCTTCAACACTAACCTCCTGCATTTCTTTAACATAGAAATCATTTTTAGACAAATTCTCTTCTTCCATGATACCCTTGACGATTGAACTGAATCTGTTGTCATCTTTAAAGGCGTAGCCTGCCAATGGTATTGCTGGTAGTTGTATTACAGTTGAGTTGTCATCGAATCTTCTGATTCTACTGACGCCATTATCTGTAACACAGAAGCATACGTCTCCACTCGTCGGTGAGGCTATATCATGTCCATGCTTGATGGCTTTGCTTAACGATCTATTGAACAAATATGCCTGGTACGCTTGAACGAGTAGACGCCTGATCGATATTGGAATTTTTCTTAGTGCCCTTATGGGGTCGCTACTGCTTACGAGTTCCTGTAAGAGAATTCTTTCCAGATCCATATGTGGAGACATAATCTTCAACACCTTCTCAAAATTTGAACTGTCCTTACAAGCTTCTCTCATCTCTGTTGTTTCTTTGCTGTCATACCTACCAGGATAGCAAAGGAATAGTTCTACTGCCTCTTTGAAATTCTTTTTTAACATTTCACGTCCGACTAGATGGGTTACGGCCCTTGCACTTCCAAATCTCTGGTAGCCATAGAAGTTTGCGATATTATTTCTATAGATAGTCTCTTGAAGTTCCCTAATGCTTTGTTCAACATTGCCACATGAACCTGTGATAGTGATAGTAAATCCGTTCCCAACAAGGTTTCCTTTCGTGATGGGTCTTGTAGTGTATCCAATAAGATCCACTATACAATGTTTTGTGACATGATGGGCCTTGGTAGCTCTACGCTTTATAACAGAACTTACATATTGTTTCGTTACGGCTTTAGCGTCTTTCAAACCAACCGCTTTAAATTTGCACCCTATGGCTAACTCCATCTCCTTTATTGCATGACTAGAGTCAATACCTTCCTTCTGCAACAAATACAGCGGATATTCGTGTTCTTCGTCGGGATTGTTTGTTAGATCAATTGATATCTTATCCAAAAGCTCTTCAACGAGAAATTGATCTGTGCTGCGTTTGATGGAACCAGCTATCCCTTGCATGTCTGTTGAATAAACTTCCATGCCTATGGAAGTGTCTACGGCTGGAACTATCATCTTCTAAATCTTGCTCGGTTCTACTATCAATCGTATAATTTTTGAGTATGTTAAATCTCCGTATTCTGCGCTGACCGTAATTCTATATTCACGAGGTTGCAATCCATCCTGCGGTGTGAGTGTAAGCATTACATTCTTTGTTGAAGGTTCGTTAAAGATAAGTTTCTGCTCGCTGAACTGGGCTGTCATATTCAAGAGTCTCCCACTAGGAATTATTGTGCCAGAGATATGCATCTCTATAGGAGAATCCAGTTTTTTGTTTGCTGTAACTTTCAGTTCGATCCTTGAACTCTCACCTTGCGATACCACAACATCTTTATTTACAATTTCAAGCTTTATTGGCAAAGGCAAATTGTGATCTAATACGGCTATCTTATTCTCGCTCCATTCGGTAAACCACACCTTCCCATCTGGCGCTAATGTAAACTGTAATGCATTGGCGATACCGCATGGTTCGTCATATCCTTCGCACGAACCCCATTCGCTATTCTGCGATGGGACAAAATATTCTATCAAAGTTTCTTCATTGGGATCGAATACAACTATAGAATTACCCTGGTGCACGTTGAACCAAATTCTTCCCTGTTTATCAATTGTATTCCAATAGGGAAGTGATACAGGTAATCCTCCACAGGTTAGTGATGAACCATTGGGCCGGGTGAGACATTCTTCATACAAAGCCAGAGAGGTGCTGGGACGTGGTAGTGATGTTACATATGTTGTTATCGAATTGGTCTCAGGATCGAGCCTGAAGAAGGCGCTTGTCCCATGGTCATTGATCCATAAGTTTCTCTGATTGTCTATCACTATCCCTACCGGTGAAGAAATTCCCGCGGGCAAGTCGTATGTAGTGAATGATTTGTTCACAGGATCGAATTTCATAATCTTTCCGCTCACTGGATAAGTTATAGCGGTAAACCAGATATTTCCATCATTGTCAATTGCTAAGGGTCCAAGGGTTTCCAGATCAACAGAAGCAGAAAATTCTTGTATGCCTTCGGATGTGTTATGTTGTGCGTTGGAAGGATCTAGAAAACCTATCTTCTTGCCATAGATTTCGCTAAACCAAATATTTCCATCAGTGTCGAAGTTGAAGTTGATCGGATAGCTTGTCTTGAATTCTGTCGTCGTCGGTATGTTGAATACCTCAAAGGTTACCCTTTCTGGATTGAACTTCAATATCGCATTTGCTACAACATCTGTGAACCAAAGATTACCATCTTTATCAAACTTCATATCCCATATAGATGCTACAGGTAGAATCTTCTCCTGCTTCTTTGCATCTGGCAATGGAAATTCCTCGAACTGCTTCGTCTCAGGATCAAATTTCCCTATATTTCTTGTAGCAGATTCTGCGAACCATACGATACCATTTCTGTCAACTGTTATTCCAACAGGTTCAGAACATTCGGTGGGTATTAGAAATTCCTGAATGTATTCGTTAGAATTTGCGATGCCAGAACCGCAGAGGAAGGCCTTTCCCTCGTCGGGAGGCTGGGTTGTTGGTGGTCTATACACAAATGCCAGAACTGAACCTATCAGAGCAGCTACAAGAACAATAACAATAATTTTTTTTAGATTATTACTCTTCCTTCCCTTTCTGGACATAAATTACAGTTTGCTATTTTTTACCAGCTCTTATATCTCTATTGTAAAACCAGGTTCTTCCTTATAATGAGTGACATTAAATGAGTTAATTATAACTACTGTGCATACAACTAACACAAGAGACGAATTATCCTAATGAGCTTCGTACGAAGGACCTCTTGAGGCACCCACAAGGAAGTCTCCTTTAATGGCTATAACTTCTGGGCGAGAAGAAATTTGCTCGAGTAGTTCCAATGACAATTCATGATCTGCAACTGCATGCCTTCCCTTGTCATAGAATGATGGAACTTTCTTGAACCACGACCATACAATTTTCTTGATTTCTTCTGCTTCTAAGGATTCCTTTGCAAAAACCTCTATCGTTAACATGGGAAGTTTGTTAGGATCTTCCTCAAGCTTTAAGGAGTCATCATAAGTTTTTATCTACTTTCGGAAAATGCTTTGTACACAAGTTACGAAGTTCATCGTACTTTGATTTAACTTCTTTTACCATGATTTGTTTTGGTCTTGCAAACACTTGATCTTTTCCTGGTAATATGGATCTGGTTGGATGACAATCAAAAAGTCAAAAATTGGTGATGAGCTTGCTTTAGTTCTTATCGTCCTTGAACTTAATATACCAATGAGTTCCATCGCAGAACGGTTTGTTCTTGGACCCGCCACATCTGCACAGAGTATAATGCTCTTTTGATGTACCCTCAAATCTATGACCGTTTTTTAACTCGATACTGCCTACAACAAAATAAGGTCCGTCCCTGGAAACGGTGACCTTGGGTTCTTTATCTTGATCTCTATGCTCTACATTATCAATTGTGAAACTAAGAGCACCCGACGGGCATTTCTTTACAGTCTCAATTACTTCCTCTACTGTAGCACCGTCTGGATCGAT
>JAZFZF010000179.1:0-3673 GCA_036443875.1 Nitrososphaerales archaeon | reverse complement strand
GAGGCAGTGAAACTCTTTCCTGCAAACGTGAATGTAGCAGCAGTATTAAGCTTGGCAGGTATTGGAGGAAATAAGACGAAAGTAAGAATAGTGGCTGATCCAAAATCGAAAATGAATATACATGAAATAACTACCAAGGGAAAGTTCGGCGAGATGCATTTTCAGATCAAAAACTTTCCAAGTCCTACAAATCCTAAAACAAGCTACTTGGCAGTACTTTCAGCGATAGAATGTCTACGTTCTATATGCAATAACAGAGTCAATATAGGGACATGATGCTCAGTTCTAGGCAATTATTGCTTGGTAATTTGATATGATAGGCAACCAAACCCTGCATCGTATTCCTTTAAATATATTTTTTTAATATATTCAATGGTAATGGAAGTTAACTCTCTGAAAGACGAGATACTGCGCTTAAAGAAGGAGAAGAATGCAGTGATCCTAGCACACAACTATCAAATACCAGAAGTTCAGGATGTAGCAGACTTTGTAGGTGATTCTCTAGGCCTTTCACAACAAGCTGCGAAGACAGATGCGGAAATCATTGTGTTTTGCGGTGTATACTTCATGGCAGAAACAGCATCGATAATATGCCCTGACAAGAAAGTATTGATACCCGATACGGAAGCTGGATGTTCATTATCAGATACTATAGATGCTGAGCAATTAAGGAAATGGAAAGAAGAGAATCCCAATGCTGTAGTTGTTGGGTACATAAACACAACAGCTGATGTGAAGGCGATGTGTGATTACTGCTGTACATCAAGCAACTCTGTACGAGTTGTTAATAGCATACCCGCAGATAGAACCGTCTTATTCCTGCCGGACATGTTCCTTGGCGCGTATGTAGCTGAAGTGACTAAACGAAAGAATATGCTGATCTGGCCAGGAGAGTGTCATGTGCATGCTGGCATCAGACCAGATGAGGTAAAAGATATGTTGAAGATGCATAAAGGGGCTGAATTCCTCATACATCCAGAATGTGGTTGCACAACCTCCATGATGTATTACTTGGGTAATAGAGATGGAAGGGATAATGGAAATGGTCATAACATAGAGTTCTTGTCAACGGAAGGCATGATGAAGCGCGTAAGGAATTCGAGTGCAGACAAATTTGTCATTGCAACGGAGACAGGCATACTCTACAGAATGCAGAAAGAGAATCCAAACAAGAAGTTCATACCTATAAGTGAACATGCTATATGCCGATACATGAAGATGATAACACTCGATAAAGCTTACAGGTCGCTGGCAGAAATGGTATACGAGGTCAAAGTCCCTGCGAGGACATCTGCCAAGGCGAAATTAGCGATAGAGAGGATGCTTGCCATAAATTAAGCCTTGATTATTTCAAGGCTCATATCCTTAGCCTTTACCGAATGCGTTATACTTCCAATTGATATCATGTCTATATCTATGGATGCGTATCGCTTTACATTCTTGCGCGTCACACCCCCAGATACTTCTATCATAACTTTGTTATGTAACCCATTTTTCTTTAATGTATTAACAATGTTTCTGACCTGCCTTGGCGTAAGGTTGTCAAGCATTATTATGTCTGCCCCTGCATCTATAGCTTCGATAGCCTGCTCAAGGTTTCCAACCTCAACCTCAATCCTACTGGAATGATGGCTCTCTCTTGCCCTACTTACAGCTATATCAATGGAATCTATAATTACGAGATGATTGTCCTTTATCAAAACCATTTCATCAAGTCGCATTCTATGGGTTTCACCACCACCAACCTTAACTGCTCTTTTATCAAAGATCCTAAACCCAGGTGATGTCTTTCTGGTGCTTACAATCCTTACAATGCGATTTATTTTTTTAACTTCATCAACAAAACGTTTTGTTTCAGTAGCTATCCCGCTCATCCGCATTAGGATGTTGAGAGCAGTTCGTTCTGCAGATAGGATCGCTTTGGCCTTTCCCTCTATTCTAATTATAGTTGTATTCGGTTTTATAAAAGAACCTTCCTTAACTAGGTTCTTTGCTTTACACTTCACCAGTTCAAATAACATACAAATTTCCTTGAGGCCAGCAACAACCACTTCTTCCTTGCAAATTATTTCTGCCTTTACTTCAACATTTGGAAGTATCTCACTCGTTATATCCCCCTTGCCTATATCTTCCTTCAAAAATTCAGCAAGTGCCTCTCTCAACACACGCATCTTACGCTACCTTTAACGCATACTTTCCTTTTTTTGTTATGTTCATCGTCTTTGCAACTTGCGAATTTTCGGGTTGGACTATGAGAAGTATACCAGACCAGTCTGGTGTAAGATCTGATGATTTGCATATAGAACACACCTTCCCAGAAGTAATAGCCTTGCACTTTCTGCATGCCATCTCTCTTACCAATTAGTTCGCCTCCTTCTCTGCTTTCTGCTTCTCCTGTTGCTGTCCACCCTCTGCCTTTTCGACCTCTTCCTTTATCCATTCTTCTGCGCCCAAAAATGGTTGTCTGCAAGTGATACCTATCTTCCCCATTGCAGCGCCCTTGCCCAAACTAACAGCCGTAACCCGAGCCCTTAACTTTGAGCCAATCTTCAAAGTTTTTGCACCCTGAGTGGCAATTATCATTCCTTGCTTCAGATCGCTCGTAAGGTAAGTATCAAGTATTTGCGACAGATGTAGCAGTGCATCTGTAGGTCCGATTCTAACGAACGCACCAAAGTCAGTGATTTCAACAACTTCACCTTCCACAATTTCCTGTAATGTGGGATAGAATGTTAATGCCTTGAAATTTACTCTATGGTAAGTGGCTCCATCACCAGCAACCAACTTTCCGATTGAGTTGACATCTGCATCAATTATCATGATAACATAACCTAGATCTGAGCTGATCATACTCTCATATTTTTCCTTTAAGATACTTTTGCATGCGTCTTTTAATGAAGTGCCCAAACGGTTAGGTGGTATCCTAACAACATCTGACATTTCCACAATCGTAAACATCTATGCGAGAGAGAACAAAGTATCAATTTATGAATCTTTTGATTAAAAGAGACGCGAGTGCTTTGAGATGTAAAAATTTATTCATTGTTGCTATAAAAACTACTAATTAAACTCAAACTACAATCAACGATATACAGTGTATCGATATGCACAACTTAATTCAGACAATACAGGTGTTACTTGTACTTTTATGTGTCCAGCACAAAGGCAAAACCATTCAAAATTATGCGATTTTGATAGTATAAAATACCGAGAATAACAATTTGATTCTGAGGACCTAGCGAGTAAAGTGAGACAGTTCAGAAGTGTTCAAATTTTTTTGGAATAACGATCCGGATACGAGTATGCATGACAGTCTTGGATTTACAAAATCAGCCACAAAATATCAAAGCCTCTACAGAAATTTGTTGAGCCTATATGAATATTTAAATAACGTGTTATGAAAATATAAAATGAAGACCTAATGGTTAATGTTGATGAAGTTATGAATGCATTGAAGACAGTAATAGATCCTGAACTTCACAAGGATATAGTATCTATGGGTATGATCAAGGATCTTAACATTAGTGATGGGAAGGTAAGCTTTACTTTGGAACTGACTACTCCTGCATGTCCATACAACAGCGAGATAGAACAAGAGGTCAGAGAAAAAACGAATGGAGTAAATGGCGTTAAAGATCTTGATATCAAGGTCACGGCAAAAGTTATGGAAGGA
>JAZFZF010000178.1:0-5595 GCA_036443875.1 Nitrososphaerales archaeon | reverse complement strand
AATATTTGAATGGCTCTTCCATATGACATTTTTCTTGTTGATACTAATTGAAATTAGATGGTAAATAATGAAGGATCTAGTTGGGTATTACAGATTTTACTTTGAGATTAAGATTATGAGCTATCCTTGTTGCATGTAACTTTATTTCCTCCCGCGAGCATCATTAGATTAAGATGATTCTCTTGCTCAAACGAAGTTTTGTGATTATTCTTTTGCCGTATTCAGCAAAAAAACAAATCGAGTCCTTTGCCAAAATACACATAAAACCTTTATTCAGTTGCATATTCTGTTGTCATTAAGGTATGAAAGTCAAAGCCCTGGCCGTTGATATTGACGGTACGTTGACAGAAAATGGTAACGGTAAGGTTCACCTAGGCTCTCTCTCTATGCTGCGAACTATGGAGAAGGTAGGATGTAGAGTGATTTACGTGACTGGTCGCTCATCTATAGAAGCGTATGTTCTCTCTGTGTTCGGGGGTACAACCAGAATTGCGGTTGGCGAAAATGGTGGTGTTGTAACTATTAGTCCAGATGAACACAGGCCACTGATAGATATATCACACTCTGTAAGGGCCTATGAATTTCTTAGAAGTAGAATAGATAACGTAAAGATGAAACCAGTCTTTACAAGAATGACTGAAGTAGTGCTAGAACGAACCTTTGATACAACTATTGCAGCACAGATGCTGAAGGAAAGTAACTTACCCGTCATAATTTCAGACAGCAAATTTGCATATCATTTAAACCATGAAAGCATCAACAAGTCGGTAGGTTTCAATGTCGCATTGGAACTATTGGGCATAGAACCTAAAGAATCTATAGCTATAGGAGACAGTGAGACCGATGTTCCACTATTCAATGTTTGTGGTTATAGCATTGCTATGGGCAATGCAGGAGATGATGTGAAGGCAAGTGCGAAGCACAGTGTAAAGAATAACGATGGTAATGGACTGGTTGAGGCTTTGGATCACATAGCATGGAATTTTCTTGGTGTGAAAGATGGTATTCAAACTTTTAATCAATGAGGTTATTTCTCTGCTAAATGATGCGTTAGGCAGGCTAAACTATAAGGGTGTAGACTTTTCGGTTGACGAACCACCAAGACCCGATCTTGGTGATGTATACAGCAATATAGCATTTCAGCTAAGCAAGCCGCTCATGAGAAAGCCCCCAGAAATCGCAAGAGAGATCTATGAAAAAGTTGTCAAACCTTACCTTAATACGAAAAAGGATTCAATGATATCTTCTGCAGAAGCGCATCCTGCAGGATATCTCAACTTCAGGGCCAATTATGCCAAATTGACATATGAGACATTGTCAAGAACGAACACGTTTGAAAAAGGTGTGATAGATATCGGGAGGAATAAACGTGTACTTTTAGAACATACAAGTGTTAATCCAAACAAGGCATTGCATATAGGTCACATACGCAATGTAGTGATTGGAGACTGCCTATACAGGATACTGCAGTACACGAATCACAACATATATGTCCTCAACTACATTGACGATTCTGGGCTACAAGTAGCCGACATAATAGTTGCATTCAAATTCGCGAACTTTTCTATACAGTCAGACAAAAAATTTGACCATTACTGTGGTAATGAGCTCTATGTTAAAGTAAATGAAATGTACGAACAAAACACAAGCCTCGTTGAAAAGCGTCGATATGTGTTAAAAGAGATTGAAAAACCCGATTCCGAGATTGCTGGGTTTGCTAGGGAACTTACAAGCAGAGTTCTCAACGAGCAGCTTAGAACGTGCTGGAGACTGAAGGTAAGATATGACTGCTTGAACTTTGAATCACAAATTATTCAGTCAAGGCTATGGACAAAGGTGCTTGAGGAACTAGAAGATAAGGATATTGTGAAGGTAGAAAACGATCTAGAGTCGAAATACTTTGGATGTCTGGTCATAAAGGCTGGTTTGGAGGGCGATGAGAAGGTTCTACTTAGAAGTGATGGCACTGCAACATACATTGCCAAGGATATTCCATACGCAGCTTGGAAAATCGGGCTTGTAGAAGATCCCTTCACTTACTACAAATACACTATGCAATTTGACAATACAACTTTGTTAGCAACAAAACTCAATGCATCAAAAGGTCCAAATCCAGGATTTCACGCAGCCGATCTGGCTATCACAGTAATAGACGCTAGGCAGAGCAGGTTACAGAATATAATCTCAAAGGTTCTCGCTAAGCTTGGAGCAAGTTCGGGGCAGTATATACATCTTAGTTATGAGGTTGTTGCTTTGAGCAATGATACCGCTAAAACGCTTGGCATAGAGATAGGCGAGAAGCAGTTTGCCCATATGTCTGGGAGGAAGGGCATTTATGTAAATGCAGATAATGTACTCGACGCACTGCACCAAACATCATATGAAGCTACAAAGCTGAGAAATCCAGATGCCGACAACGCATGGTTGGAAAGAGTAGCTGAAAGTATTGCAAAAGCAGCTATACGCTACAGTATGGTAAAACAGGATCTCGATAAAACCATAACATTCGATATAAAGGAATCTCTAAATTTGGAAGGAGATACAGGTCCTTATTTGCAGTATGCACATGCTAGGGCATGCAGGATAATAGAAAAGTCCATGGATCCCTTGATGACAATTGATTATAATTTAGCCTCGATATTGAACACAGGCCATGAAATTTCACTAATTAAGGATTTATCCAAGTTTGAAATGCATTTGGAAGATGCTGCGCTTAATCTATCTCCAAAATCAATTGCAAGGTATGCTTATTCACTTACTACGAAGTTCAATGCGTTTTACGAGAAGGTGCCTGTATTGCACGAGACCAACGAAGAGGTGCGTAAAGCACGTCTAATTTTGGTAAACTCATTTATTGCTACTATAAGAGCTGCTTTGAACTTGCTAGGAATAGATGCCTTGGAGAAGATGTGACATATACACTTTCTATGTGATTATACTAACCACAAAACATTTTAATGGTTGTATATATAAGTATAGTTAGGTGCTGGTAGAGTACCCAGTGTGTGTTGATAATGAAGGTAGAGGGTCCAGATAAAGATGGATATTGTTGGCCAAAATGTACTTGGTTCAAGTGTGTAAAGAATGTATTGCGACCTATGAAGAACGTTCTGTGGTGTGATTGGTTGGAGCAACCATGTTTAGGACCGTCATGTGCTTACGCCAGTTGTATAAGGAATAAATTGCTACCAGAGAATAGATGTGGTCTAGTCGTAAAGAGGATTACTAGGGATATTGTACGACCCGAAGACTTTAAAATCAATGTTAAACTCAAGGGCAGGGCTGCGCAGATTTTTGATGAAGATGATCTTGTGTAGTTACATTATTATCTTGAACCTGTTTTCTTAGCGCGGTGGATCGTATAGACGAAGGCTCTTACGTACTTCTGTTCCATACCCCAAGGAAGAAGTGGTTGATAAAGGTCGCCAAAGGAAAGAAGATGCATACACATCTCGGTGTAATTGATCTTGATAGCGTTATAGGTTTGAAGTATGGTAATTGCATAAAGACAGCAAAGGACAAGGACATCTACCTTTTGGAGCCTACAATACATGATTTTATAATGAAGAGCGAAAGGAAGACACAGATTGTATATCCTAAAGATTTGGGTTATATAGCGGCAAGAACAGGTTTGAGCAATGGCTTTATTGTACTGGAGGTAGGAACTGGCAGCGGAGCATTAACAACTTTCATGGCCAGCATTGTAAAACCTAACGGTCATATTTACACTTTCGATGTAAGGCCAGAGTTTATGGAGATTGCAAGGAAGAATTTAGAGAAAGCTGGTCTAGGCAATTTTGTTACTATGAATCAGTTAGATATCAGGGATGGTATAGATATGAAGGATGTCGATATTGCTGTTGTCGATTTGGGGGACCCATGGACAGCTGTGCCTCACGTTCATAAATACCTGAAGGGAAGCGGTTGTTTTGTGGCTATATGCCCTACCATGAATCAGGTTGAGAAACTCGCAATGTCGCTCAAGGAAAATAACTTTACAGATATTGAGTCTACTGAAATAATCATGCGTAATATTGAGGGTAGGGAAGGGATGACTAGACCATCGTCTAGGATGATAGGACATACAGCTTATCTAGTCTTTGCTAGGAAGGTTTACCCAGTGGTAACATGATAACATTAAGAACTAGCAGCAGTCTAATCGCAAATCTGATACCTGCAAGGTCTGCCAGGTCCAAAAAGGGTGACAATGGCATTGTTCTCGTCGTTGGGGGGAGCAGGATCTACCATGGTGCACCCCTGCTTGCCTCGTTGGCTGCTATGCGTAGTGGTGCTGATCTGGTATACGTCGCAGTACCTAAATCCATTTCATCTGCTCTGCGTTCTTATTCACCTAGTTTAATAGTGCTACCATTACCAGATGATCGACTTACCATTGGAAGTGTCAACAAGTTAAAGACCATGTTACCAAAGAAAATAGACGCAGCTGCCATAGGGATGGGTTTGAGCATTGCAAAGGTTGAGGCCTTGACAAATTTGATAGGGGAACTTGAAGGAATGAATTCAAAGGTACTACTGGACGCAAGCGCGTTGGTTCCCGGTGTGCTACCATCAGTTAGCAAAAGACAGGTTGTGCTAACGCCACATGCCGGAGAGTTTGAACGGGTTTTTGGGCATAGAGCTGGAAAGAGGGATAAGGAAAGAATCGAAAACGTAAAAAGATTCGCTTCGAAATACAAGATAACAGTATTGCTTAAAGGCTGGATCGATGTTATATCCGATGGTAAAAAGGTTGTCTTGAATAAAATTCATAACAGCGCAATGACAGTTGGCGGTACCGGTGACGTATTGTCAGGGCTTACGGCTGGTCTGCTAGCAAAGGGTATGAACCCATTGAATTCTTCTTTGGCTGGTTCAAGCATTAACGGTTTGGCTGGTAATAGAGCATACAAGAGAGTAGGGCTGCACCTACTGCCGACAGATATTATCGATGAGATACCAGATGTTATGAAAAAATTCGATAGAGTAAAAAGATAATAGAAAGAACTAAATTTACCATGTTGGAGAGTCATGCGTATGGGGTTTGAACAATTCATGCCAGGTGCAACAGCCGTTGGTGTAACTTTTGACAAAGGTGTCATACTTGCAGCAGAGAAGAGAATAACACTTGGAACATTCATCGTCAGTAAAAGCACTAAGAAGATCTTTCGCATTACTGAACATGCTGGTGCTGCATGTGCTGGTATGGTGGCAGACATGCAGATCCTGCTTAGACAGATCGAGGTCTTGGCAAGGCTCAAGGCCTTGGAGACCAGAAGAACCATGCCTGTAAATTCTATTGCAAAATTAGTATCTGTTATGTTGTTTGAAAGAAGATACTTTCCGTTGTTAACTCAGGTAATAATTGGTGGTGTTGACGGCAAGCCAGCATTATATACACTAGATCCAATGGGTTCACTATTGCCAGATGTTTTTGCCGCTGCAGGAACTGGTACCGAAATGGCCGTGGCCGTTATAGAAACATCATTCAGACCTGGCATGAACGAGAAGGAAGCCAAAGAACTTGCCGTTAAGGCCATACGATCAGCTGTTTCAAGAGATGCCGCTAGTGGGGATGGTGTAGATATACTGATCTTA
>JAZFZF010000177.1:0-2819 GCA_036443875.1 Nitrososphaerales archaeon | reverse complement strand
ATATGGTCAGATAGTGCTTGACGAGGGTTTTCAAGGAGTATTGCAGACGGAGTTGTGTCGGAGTAGAGCAGATCAGAAACGTTCTATAGCATACCTAATCCATCTTTATTTCCCCGATGTAGAAACTGCAAGGCTTGTAAATTATGCGGCGTTTCTAGAAGCATATATTTTGCAGAACTAGCGATCCAAGAGAACAGCAGATCACTAATTTTTATACAAAAGAAGTATAGCAAGACCTGATCTAGATGCATAAAATTTTATCTTTTGTGATAGCAATCTTGATTCTCTCTACCGCGCCAGCAATAGGAGGGACAAACGAATGGGCAACTGTAGCTGATATGCCGACGCCACGAACAGAAATTACCGCATCTCAGATAGGAAACAGGATCTATGTGGTAGGTGGCTTCAATGCAGCCGGTGGTACCACTGATGTAATAGAGGTATACGATACTACTAACAACACGTGGACCGTTGGAAAGGAACTACCCATTGCATTGCACCATTCTGCAGCTGCGTCCCATGAAGGTAAGCTATATGTTGTAGGTGGTTACAGTGAAGGCTGGATACCTTCAAACAAATTATTCATCTATGACCTTTCTACAGACGAATGGATGCGCGGCAGAGATATGCCAACGTCTAGGGGTGCATTGACAGCGCAATTCGTTAACGGTATACTTTACGCTGTTGGGGGCTGGAATGGCATACCATTAACTGTCAACGAAGTATACGATCCTGCAACGAACAATTGGACTACGAAAGTGCCAATGCCAACTGCGAGAGAGCATCTTGCCTCAGGTGTGATTGATGACAAGTTGTTTGTTATCGGAGGGAGACAGGGAGGTTTGTTGACGAACCTCAATGTAAACGAGGAGTACGATCCTGAAAACAATGAGTGGATCAGGAAAGCATCTTTGCCAACCGACCGTGGAGGAATAGTTGCTGCTTCGTTGTCGGACAGCATCTATGTCTTTGGCGGTGAAACACCTTTAACAACATTCTATACCAATGAGCAGTATATACAGTCGTTGGATATATGGATAGTTAGAGAAAGGATGCCTACAGCAAGACATGGCTTGGCTGCAGCTGTGGTTGGCGGCAATATTTACGTTATAGGTGGCGGTATTAACCCAGGACTTTCTGTAAGCACTAAAAATGAACTGTTCGCCCCGATGGATTGGAAGAAGACAATAAACGTAGATGTAAAGCCAGCGATTAGTATAAAACCTCAAGAACCAAATACAGATGACAAGATCGAGGTAACTATTAGTTTTGAAACAAACACGGCTGGATACTTTGTAAAATTCAACGATGTTACAAGAGTGGGTAAGAGGTTTACTGCAGATGTAACTGTGATACCACCAATGCCAAACACCGTTGTCGACCAGGTGATAATCGAACACAGCCATGCCTACAGTCTAGACGAACTCGCTGTTGGGGACTATATGTTCTCTATATCTATAAACGAACAAAAGAGAACATTTGAAGAATTTTCAGTTATGGGAGGTTCCAAGACCTTCTTCATCGATGTCTTGGAACAAGATGAAGAGGAGATCAGTATGGGCGACGTGATAGTGTTTCAGCGTAACATCAACAATACTGCAAATACTGAGCAGAGTTTTATACACATATTGCATGTGAAGGACGAAAGTGGAATAACAGTTTCTCTCACATGGTCTAGAGATGAACTTACGGCCAACGAATCAAGACATATATCACAGACGTGGATAGTTGAAAGTACTGGAAGATACACCCTGCAGTCCTTTGTGTGGAGAAGCATCGAGAATCCCAAGATACTTGGTTCTATCCATGAAGCTATGGTAAATGTATCATGATATAAAGAAAAGTTATTTTAATGCTTTACAGATAAAAAAAAAATTAAGTGATGTTGGTAGCTGGCAACAGAGAAAATCACACATAGAAATTGACGGATATGTTTCAAAAATTATTCGATAAGATAAACAGTACGGTAGAAGATAAGACTGCAGATAAACTGGTGCTGAAGAATGGAACAAGAGTCCTGGCATTACCCTCACTCAAATGCATTACGAGATCTGGAAAGAGTAAAGTGTATCTTCTTGGATTAGGCAGCTCATTTCAATATTATAGCTGATTCCAAGGTTTAGGACGCACTAGCCCCAAACTTAGATAATACAAATGGTGACTTGATCAACACCGAATGGAAAGCGAGGAATGTTCTATGACTTGGGCAGAGATGGAAAACGAATTTTGTAACTTCTATTCCCCTTACATTTTACTTTGTTTTTAGCATTGACAGATTAAATCTCTATATATTACATTCTTCCTAAAATTATTCATGGCGTCAGCATATGTTCTGATAAACTGTGACCTTGGCTCAGAGTGGAGTATAATTAAAGAGATCAGGGGAATTGCTGATGTGAAAAAAGTCGAGGGAATATACGGTGCGTATGATATTATAGTAATTGTAGAATCAAATAATATGGAAGAACTCAAGAAGAATATAATGTGGAAGATTAGGAGTATCCCTCAGGTTCGCTCGACCGTAACACTACTCGAAACAGATGTAAAGGGCTAGCAAAAATAGAATCTCTTAACAGGGCAGACTATAGGCTCTGGTTTCATCAAATCGTCAACAGTTATCCATACAGCCAATTGTGTGTATTGATCAGGCAGTGCATTGGGCATGTTCCTTAATTGCTGTATAAAAATAAGCGTTATTTAGTATTTAGGGTTCCTTAACAGCAAAGATTGCACCTACAAATGGCAATGCGAACCACGGATCTCTTTGAGAGTAAAGTTCAGGTTGTGGCTTGTAATGAAAGTTCCACACAAGGTTATTC
>JAZFZF010000176.1:0-2175 GCA_036443875.1 Nitrososphaerales archaeon | reverse complement strand
ACAAGAACCACATTGAAGGCACTTGATGTTAGTAACCATAATAAAACTGCATGCATAGGTATCACTGCAAATAAGAAAGCAGAGAAAGATGTCGACGTTTTATTGAGAACAAGTAATTATTACGATGAATCAGATTGTGTCACATTGGGTTATACAACAAAACTTGCTGCGTTGGCTCTCATTGCTGAATGCTCTACGACAGAAAAGCACCTGCAGAAGATACCTTCACTGATTAAAAGTGCTCTAGATACCGAAGAGGAGATTAGGGAGTTGACTAGAAAATATTCTAAACATAAGCGGTTCTTTGTGCTAGGGGCGGGACCTAACACGGCGACGGCATATGAAATGGCACTGAAAATGAAAGAAGGTAATTTTACAGACACAGAAGCCATGCAAATGGAACAAATGTTACACGGTTCAATATCTGGCATTGATGAAGAAGATGTCGTTTTCTTGATAGCGCCAAGAGATGGTAAGGCCAGACAACGAATGTATGAGACCGCGCAAGCAATGACAAAGATAGGTGTGTCAACAATTGCAGTAACAGATGATACCACAGAAATTGTAAAGGAATGTAAGCATACAGTAAAGATAGGATATTCTCCGGAATATCTTAATCCTATATTGTCGATCATACCCTTGCAACTATTCGCTTATTTCGTGGCAGAGGAGAATGGGATTAATCCTGATATGACTAGGGAAGAGGACCTTAGGTACAGAAGAGCATACGCTACGCTGTTTCTACATTTGAAATAATTGAGTTTGGAAAATTGACTATGAAAAGCTGAAAAGAGGAAAGGAAAAGAGGCTATAAGATACGCTCTTGTGAAAAACATGATCTTGGTTTGTGGGTTGATTGTTATTTGCAATTGCCTTGTAAGATAATGTAGCAATCAACATATAATTTTTATAACATTCAATACACGTATAGGCCATGAAAGCTGTCATACTTGCCGGTGGTTTTGGAAAACGCCTGAAACCACTTACTGATGAAAGACCCAAACCTATGATCGAGGTTCTCGATAAACCCATAATAGATTGGCAGATAAGATGGCTAAAGAATCACGGGATTACTGACTTGATTCTCTGTGTTGGTTACATGAAGGAGCATATCGTGGATTATATTGGAAGCGGAAGCAGGTTAGGTGTTAATGCTTATTATACCGTTGAAGATAAGCCATTAGGAACTGGTGGAGCTTTGAAAAATGCGGAATCGCTGCTTGCAAATGCAGAAAAATTCTTCATGCTTAATGGTGACGTTCTGACCAACATAAACCCAATACAGTTGATTGATGAACATTCTAGCGATCTCGTGGCTACTTTGGCAGTGGTTCCATTACCAAGTCCATTTGGAATTGTGAAGATCGATACCAACTCCATGGTTTTGGGCTTTACCGAAAAACCAAAGATAAAACAATTTTGGATAAACGCTGGTGTTTATTGCCTTTCAAATAGGATCTTCGACTACCTGCCAGACTTGGGTAATATAGAAACTACAGCGCTACCAGCACTTGTCAATGAAAAGAAACTGAAAGCTGTGAAGTTCGAAGACAAGTTTTGGCGCTCGATAGATTCGCACAAGGACATCGAAGAAGCTAGCAAGGAAATAGGCGTGTTGTCTGAAAAAAAATCAATCAAAAAATGAAATCTTTCAGAATTCGAATTTTGAAAGATTAATCTATATACCGCCATTGTTCAGCTCAAAGTTATGCAGTTGGGGTTCACTCTTGGGACATTACTTAGGCATGACGATGTTCTTCAATGTGCTGTAATGGCAGACAAGCAGGGCGCAGAATCTATCTGGGTACCGGAATCATGGGCAAGAGAATCTTTTGTGACGTTAGGTAATATCGCTGCCATAACTAAACGGGTACGTATCGGTACAGGAATAATAAGCGTCTATTCAAGAAGCTCTGCTACCATAGCAATGGCAGCAGCAACTTTAGATGCTATTTCCAACGGTAGAGCATTCATTGGATTGGGTGCAAGTAGCAGAGCGCTTGTTGAAGATTGGCATGGGGAACAATTTTCCCATCATATAGCCAGGATGCGTGAATACATTGAAATAATTCAGCTGATCCTAAAAGGTGAGAAGGTCAACTACATGGGAGAAGTTACCAAAGTAAAGAATTTCAAGATCGGTTTCAAACCCCAACGCTCGAATATACCAATTTA
>JAZFZF010000175.1:0-2287 GCA_036443875.1 Nitrososphaerales archaeon | reverse complement strand
GTTATTGAAGGAGCCTACGTATATGGTGCCGTCCTGAGCAATCGAGGGAGAACCCTGCACAACATCTTCTGTAGCAAAGCTCCACTTCATAGTACCATTAGGATAGATGGCGTAAAGATGGGTATCGTATGAACCCACGTAAATTGTACCGTCGGGTGCGATTGCTGGAGATGAGAAGATAAAACCGTTGGTTTCGAAGCGCCACTTTTCGGTACCGTCAGGGTTGATGGCATAAAGGTTGTTATTGAAGGAGCCTACGTATATGGTGCCGTCCTGAGTAAGTGCCGGTGTTGAAAATATTCGTTCACCAGTTCCAAAACTCCACTTGAGAGTTCCGTTGGCATAGATGGCGTAAATAAACCCATCATCAGATCCTATGTATATTACGCCGTCTGGTCCAATAGTTGGCGAAGATGAAATTTGATCTGATGTTTGAACCTTCCATAAGCCCCTTCCTGATGAGGTAATGGCGTACATACTCTTGTTCCACGAGCCAAAGTAGATAGTCCCATCAGGTGCGATCGCGGGTGTAGAGTCTATTCTCATATCTGCAGTGAAACGCCACTTTTCGGTACCGTCAGGGTTGATGGCATAAAGGTTGTTATCGTGAGAACCAATGTACACTGTACCGTCAGAACCTATGACGGGAGAACTCTGTATTCTCGCTTCTGCTGGAAATTTCCATCTCAATATGTTTTCCTCGCTCCCTTTGAATAAACTCTGACCTGTATGATGCAGATCATGTTTGTACATAGGCCATATCGTCTTTTCACTTGCGTATACATTGGATGAACTGTATAGGGATAGTACCAAGATTGCTATTAGCAACAATTTCATTTGCGTATAGTTGCCTCCCTGACATTGTAATAAACTTTCTAACCTTACTGTAAGGAGTATGAAATTATTGCAATAAGACTTATTATAATGATTTAATCATCGGTATGTGTGAGTGAGAATCTCGAGTTAGATAATATTGAAGGTGTCGGTCCGGTAACCAAGCAGAGACTGCTGGATGCTGGAATTCATACGATAATGGATCTTCTTGTTAGAGGTGCCTTGGCTGTTGCCGAAGCAACTGGTTTAGAAGCCGAAAAAGCTACTTCTATGTGTAATAAAGCTCGGACAAAACTTGTTGAGCTTGGAAAATTAGAAAAAGATTTTATCACAGCTACAGAGATTTACAAGAAGAGGCAGTCTATCGAACGTATTAGTACTGGTACTTCCAGCCTTGACGATCTTCTAGATGGTGGAATTGAAACACAGGCAATCACAGAGATTTATGGAGAATATGGTACGGGCAAGACACAGATCTGCCATACACTATGTGTCATGGTTCAGAAGTCAAAGGATAAAGGTGGACTCGAGGCCGGTGCTATATACATAGACACGGAGGGCACTTTCAGGCCTGAACGTATATACACTATAGCGGAAACAAGAGACTTTGATCCAAACGAAGCTTTGGAGAATGTGGTTGTTGCAAAAGCATACAATAGTGCACATCAGGAACTTATCATGGAGGGTGTTGGATCTATAATAGACAAGACTGGTGCGAAATTGTTGATTGTTGATTCTGCCGTTGCGCATTATCGTGCAGAATTTCTTGGACGTGGAACGCTTGCTGGGAGGCAGCAACGGTTGAACAAGTTCATGCATCTACTTCTAAGAATTGCAGAAACCTACAACGTGGCTGCTATTGCGACGAACCAAATCCAAGCATCACCAGACACATACTTTGGCGATCCCTTCAGACCCACAGGTGGACACGTAGTGGCGCATACAAGCACATACAGAATATATCTCAAGAGATCTGGCAAGAATAGAATCGCAAGAATGGTTGATAGTCCATATCATGCTGAGCGTGAAGTTATCTTCCGCTTGACCGATAAGGGCGTTGAAGAAGCAGAGGAAGCATCGAAGAGTAGGAAGAGTAAGAGCTAGATAGGCCTAACATAACTGTTAAATTAAAGCAGTATGAAAGAATGGTGATAAGATTGCCAAGATCTAGAGGAATCAGGAGAAAAACTAGGCATATTTTCCATAAGAACTTTGTCAGAGGGCTTTCTTATCTGCTTTACGATTACAAGGTTGGCGATAAGGTTGTAATAAATATCGATCCTAGCGAGCATAAGGGCATGCCTCACAAGAGGTTTCAGGGAAAAGTCGGCGTTATAAATGAGATAGGTAGAAGGACGCTTGCAGTCAAGGTCAATATTGGGAATAAAGAAAAGAGTGTTACCGCAAGGCTCAATCATGTAAAGCCTCTAGGGTGAATATATTGGCAGATATT
>JAZFZF010000174.1:0-6219 GCA_036443875.1 Nitrososphaerales archaeon | reverse complement strand
ATTATCTGATTAAAAAGGTCACAATAACTGCTCAGCAAAACATTACAACAAAGTATAATGAGAAAGCTGGGATATTCGTTACGCTCAATCATGTTAGGAACAATTCAGAAGCAATTAGAGGATGTGTTGGATTTGTGATGCCAGATAGGATATTATACGATGCTGTAATAAACGCTGCAATCGCATCTGCAAATAACGATCCTAGATTCAAACCTGTTGTAAAGGAAGAACTTGACGGGATTACACTTGAGATAAGCGTGTTGACACAGCCTGAACTGATTACCGTGCAAGACCCTAGGCAGTATAAGGAGAGGATAAAAGTTGGTAGGGATGGTTTGATTGTACAGTGGCGCTATGGGTCTGGTCTATTATTACCTCAAGTGCCAATAGAATATAGTTGGGACGAAGAACACTTTCTCTGTGAAACCTGCGTCAAGGCTGGTGCAATGCCAGACTGTTGGTTCTACATGGATACGAAAGTATACAGATTTGAAGCGATAGTGTTCAAGGAAGTTGAACCTAGAGGGAGCGTTACCAGAGTTCATCTTGATGTCAAAAATGCTCATAATTCATGTTGAGTGGTATACTTAACGTAAGCCTTTAGAAAATCCTTGGCAAAGGTATCTGCAAATTTCTCAGTCCCCTTATGCACCCCCGATCTGGACCTTATGTGATGATAGAATTCGTGCAGCATGACAAAAGGATTGAACATCATGACAGAAGTTGATGCATAGATAGTATTATTCTTCTTAACGTAAACAGCCAATGCAGTTCTTCTATGCCCCTTCACAGTGCCTACACGCAATTTGGGCTTTTTGATTCTATACAGAGTGGATAACAGTTCGAAAGCAGCTTCCGTTCTCTTTGTCAGTATAAGCTGCACAACCCTTGACTTGTTTTCGTCGTCAAGATACACTTGTGTACACATAACCTATACTCACCAAGACCATCAATATACATTGACACACAATGGATACGATACTGAAGCCAGTATTATAGTTAGTATGCTAACCAAATCAAATCCTAACTTTTATTATATTTAACAATAAGCATTTAATTGCCAAACTTAATGGGTAGACGTGGGTATTAACAAGATATGTATTTCGATAGGTACCAACAGCATCAATGCATTGAAGAACAAGGTCAACGAATCTATAAAGAGCAATGTAGATTTTATTGAGATTAGATTCGACTTTTTTGATAAATCTGCAATGAATGATGCCCTAGAGGTTGTCCTGGATCATAAAGAGCGAGCTGTGTTTACATGCAGAGCAAACAATGAAGGAGGCAGATATAATGGCGCAGAACCGGACAGGATAACTACACTCAGGAGACTGGCAGCGGTTAGACCTATGTTGTTGGACGTTGAATACAATACCATGAAGGAGAATGAGGATTTACTAGATCAATTTACAGCGCAAAGTTGCGATATCTTAGTATCATGGCATAACTTTGAGCGGACACCAAGTAAAGATGAACTTGCAAATATGATGAAGAAGATGAAAGCATACGGCAACAACATAAAGATAGTTTGTATGGCAAAGAGCTTGTATGACAGTATCTCAATACTAAGATTGTATGAGCTTGCCAAGACTGTTAACATAAATTTAATCGCGTTCTGCATGGGTAAACACGGTATAGTTTCAAGAGTATTATGCACCCATGCAGGTTCAAGATTCACCTACGCAAGTCTTGTAGAAGCGATTGCACCTGGACAGCTGACTATAAAACAAATGCAGATAATATATGAAAGACTTGAGAAGGAAAAGCCCGAACTAAATGACTATAACAAATGGAAGGAAAAGCAGGATTTCAATGATATACTTAAGCTCATAAATGATAGTATAAGCTAGTGATATAGATGTCATCAAAGAATGGCGTTAGAACCTATTGCATCATCGGCGATCCTATAGCCCATTCGCTTTCACCAACAATGCATAGTGCAGCCTTCAAGGCATTGAACCTAAATTGTGTGTATATTGCATTTAGAATTGCAAGGGATGAATTGGAAGCCGGGTTATTATCATTAAGGAAAATAAATGTAGCGGGCTTCAATGTGACAATGCCCCATAAAGTTGCTTTAATGTCACTGCTTGACGACCTTGATGAAACATGCAGAACGATAGGCGCTGTGAATACTGTGAATAACGAAAATGGCAGTTTCAAGGGCTACAATACTGACATGCATGGATTCATCGAACCAATAAAAAGAAGGAAAATTGATTTGAAAGGCATGACTGTATTGTTGATGGGTTCGGGAGGTGTAGCAAGAGCAGTTGTCACGGCACTCGTGGTTGAAGACATCGCGAAGATTGTGATTGCAAACAGGAGCTTGGAAAAGGCACAACTATTGAGTGATATTTGTAAAAGATCAAATGTTAATTGTGAATTGATAATTCTAAACGATGCAACGAAATATGCACCAAACGCGGATCTTATAGTTAACGCCACGCCCTTAGGTATGAACAGAGAAGATAGCATCATCAAAGCAGAGAATATAAGGAATAACAGTATAGTATACGATCTAGTATACAGACCAATAGAAACTGGCTTGCTAGAGAATGCTGAAGAAGCTGGCGGAACTGTAATTCATGGGTATGAGATGTTGTTAGAGCAAGGCGCAAAATCATTTGAAATATGGAACCAAATGGAAGCTCCTCGAGATGTGATGAAGAAAACACTGATTGGACCGTTTGTTCAATGAACAATTACGCATGCGATAGTTTCGCAAAAAACATGAAAGACTAGTATGAAATTCGTTGCTTCATTTGATTGAAATTAAGGATATGGATCGTAGGTCTGGAAACTTCGTCCGTTGAAAGAAACTGAACGTAAGGATTAATTTATGATCTATGAATCAGTTAGGCGTGCGTAACAGTCCAAGTACTACGGTATACATTGGCAGTAGTGAACCATATGAAATCCGCTAGTGCTACTGTACATGGTGCAATATCGATTGTAAATGCCATAGCAAGTGGCAAGGGCTCCTCGTTGGGAATTTCACTTAAAACTAATGCAAAAGTTGAATTTACTCATGGTAACGGTATCACATTCGAGCCAGAGGGAGAGTTCAGAGGTGACAAATTGGTAAGAGCAGTTGTAAAGAGGACCGTACCAAAGCAGATCTTGGAACAGTATCATGTAAAGGTGAGAGTCAACTCTGAAATTCCAGCGGGGTATGGTCTCAAGAGTTCCAGCGCTGTATCCAATGCAGTATCACTGGCATGTTTGAAACTAGTAAGAGGGAACCCAGATGATCTGGAAGCTATCAACAACGCTGTTGATGCCTCATTTGATGCGCAGGTGACTATAACTGGTGCATTCGATGATGCCTGTGCGTCATACTTTGGTGGTTTTGTTATAACTGATAATTTGAATAGACAACTCATAAGACGTGAAGAAGCGCCCAATGATCTGCATGCTATTATTTTTATACCACAGAAAGCTGAGCGTAATGATCCATTGCGGTTACAAATTTTATCTAAGTTCTTTGACGAGGCATTCAACCTCGCAAGAAACAATGAATATTGGGAAGCAATGATGCTCAATGGAATACTGGTTTCGGCTGGATTAGCAATACAGTACAAACCAATCAAGGAAGCTGTTGAGAAAGGTGCATTGGCTGCGAGTGTAAGCGGTAACGGCCCAGCTCTAGCAGCAGTAGCTGACAAATATTGTCTAGATGATATCGTTAAATCCTGGATAGCGTATGATGGTAAGGTAATTGTTGCTAGAGTTAACAATGAGAAGGCGATGATAGTTGGTTAGTGTAGAAATAAAAAGTTCCAAGATTGGTGGAACTGTAAAATGCCCTTCCAGCAAGAGTTATACACATAGGGCAATAGCAATTGCATCGCTCACAGATGGGGAATCAATGGTAACCAACGCCCTATCTGCTAGAGACACTCTGGCAACAATAAATGCATGTAAAACACTTGGATCCAAGATTACGCAGACCGATAGAACCATCATGATTTCTGGTATGAATAAATTCGAGCCTGGCAATAGGGAAATAAATGCAGAAAATTCTGGCACAACCATAAGAATCATGATTGCGATGTCTGCACTAGTAGAAGATGGAAGAACAACTTGTACGGGTGATGAAAGCTTGCGTAAGAGACCTATGCAACCCTTACTGGATGCGCTAAAGCAACTTGGAGTGGATTCCACTTCTTCAAATGGCATGCCTCCTATAACAGTAAAGGGTGGTGGTATTAGGGGAGGTCATACGGAAATCAATGGCGGTGTATCGAGCCAGTTCATCTCTGCATTGTTGATCTCTTGTATATATGCAGACAAAGATGTTGAAGTATCTGTTGAAGGGGAGCAGGTCTCGAAACCGTATATAGATGCTACACTGGCAACCATGCAGCGATTTGGTGTGAAGATAGAGAAGAACTATTACACTAATTACAGAGTAAAGTGCCAGCAGTACAAACCAGTGAAGTTCGACGTCCCTAGTGATTTTTCAAGCGCTGCCATTATCCTTGCTGCAGGTGCACTTGCTGGAGAAGTTACCGTTGAGGTTTCGAACTTTGACTTGCCACAGGCTGATGCTAAGATCATTGATATACTACACGATATGGGCGTCTTCATAAAGTTGAATAAAGTTAAAGGCATTATTAGAGTAGAAGCACCCGAGAGGCTTGAGGGAGATAGATTCAACCTTCACAACAATCCTGACCTCTTACCGGTTGTATCAGTACTAGGGTTGAAGGCCAAGAAGAAGGTTACGATCTCTGGAGTTGCGCATGCAAGGTTCAAGGAAACTGATAGGATTGCAAATATCGCGAACGAACTTAAGAAGCTTGGTGCAGAAGTGAAAGAGATAGAAGATGGCTTGAGTATAGAAGGGCCAAGCAAATTAAAAAATGCAAGTTTACATTCCTACAACGATCACAGATTATTCATGGCATTCTGTATTGCATCGCTATTGACAGACAAATGCGTTATAGACGGGCTTGAATCCGTGGACGTGTCTTATCCTAACTTCATAGACGACTTGCGAAAGTTAGGTGTAGATGTTAAATGTTTGTAATTCAGAAAGTCAGTATATGCGGTTTACAAAAAGGGTTAGCTTACATAAGGCTATTGCTAGAAAATTCGTTTGTCTTTACCGTGCTTAAGACCAAAGAAGATCTGCTACTTCAACACACTCTTTATGGTCTCTCTTAACATCGGGACAGTTTCATAATTTGTAATCTCAGTAGGGTCAATCCACTGATACTGGTCATGTTCCCAGTCAAGCTTTACACTTGTTCTGAATGTCTTGAAGAGGTGAGGATGTACTATCCATAAAGTATCATGTTTCTTGTCAGAAACCTCCAACGGATCTGCTATTTTAACAAGTTCTATTTCATTACTGGGCAAACCAGTCTCTTCGCTTATCTCCTTGTAAGCACGTTCCAATATTTTTTCGTTGCCTTCGATATATCCACTTATGCCAGCCCATTTGTGCTTCATAGTTCGAACCTTATCGCTTCGCCGAAGGATCATAATCTTGCCTTCATGTATCAATAATATAGTTACAACTTTGATCTTCTTCATGATCACTTGAGCATCTTAAGAACTTGATACATTGTTTCATATGACTTTTCCAGATTAGACTGCTGTGCGAGCTTATCCTTAATCTTCACATAGGCCTTGGAAAGTCCTCTCGGGTTTTCATTTAGAACATAGTTGCATAACTGTTCCGTAGTTTCAAGGAGGTTTCTTGCATACCGCTTCATATATGTATTGGACATCAGCAGAGAAGTGAAGAGTTCTGGGTCATCATTCATTATTCCTTCGGTAAGAAGCGATTGAACCTTGTACGTTGAACCTGCAACCTCTTTTAATCTATTGGGTTCTCTTTCCTCAGACAATATCTTCCCAAGTATAACATTGTTCAGATGCGTAAGTCCCAGCACTATTGCAATTATTTTATCGTGGTCCTTAACATCAACCATAATCAGTGATGCGCCACGCAGCAACTTTTTGGCATTTCTTAATTCAGCATGGGCATCAAGTACCGGAATCAATCCAACCTTCATACCCTTGATGTCTTCTGCTCCAGGACCAAATAATGGATGTACACATAAAGGCTTCAAACTGTACAAAATTGCAACCTCAGACAGTGTTTTATGCGCTTCATGCTTTACAGAAGAGATCTCTATGAGTGTAGCACCAATCATCATATACTTGGAAACTTGGAGCAATACACGTTTGATGGAATTCATT
>JAZFZF010000173.1:0-2089 GCA_036443875.1 Nitrososphaerales archaeon | reverse complement strand
GAATTGGGACGATGTTCTTGATGCGGATGATTACTGTGAACCAGAAAAGCTTGAAAGCACACATCCATTATTCATACTGTACACATCGGGTACAACAGGAAAGCCAAAGGGTGTTATACACGGCACTGGAGGATATCTGACATTTGTATATGCTACTACGAAATGGATCTTTGATATCACACCCAAGGATGTGTACTGGTGTACTGCTGACATTGGCTGGGTTACTGGACATACGTATATAGTATATGGACCGATGCTGCATGGCGCAACTGTAGTCATGTATGAGGGAGCGCCAGATTATCCAAAACCAGACAGATTCTGGAGCATAATTGAAAGATATGGTGTTACTATTCTATACACAACGCCTACTGCTTTGCGAATGTTCATGCGCTTTGGAGACGAGTACCCAAGAGCTTACAACTTGAGTTCACTCCGGTTACTTGGCACCGTTGGAGAACCTATCAACCCAGAAGTATGGTTATGGTACTACAAAACAATCGGTAAGGAAAGATGTCCAGTCATCGATACTTGGTGGCAGACAGAAACTGGTGCAGCCATGATCAGTGGCGTGCCTGGAATAGAATTGGCACCAATGAAGCCTGGTTCTGGCACCTTTCCCATTCCAGGAATAGATGCTGTAGTTGTTGATGAGAATGGTAAAGAAGTTCGTCCTAACATGAAGGGTTACCTCGTAATAAGAAAACCCTGGCCTGGTATGCTACTTACGTTATGGGGATACGATGAAAGGTATAAGGAAGTTTACTGGTCAAGATTTCCAAACATGTACTACCCTGGCGATTATGCACTGATGGACGAAGACGGATATATATGGCTGCTCGGCCGTGCAGATGATGTTCTAAAGGTTGCAGGGCACAGGCTTGGCACCTCGGAGCTTGAGAGTGCATTTGTTGCACACAAGTCAGTCGCAGAGGCTGCTGTTGCAGGTAAACCGCATCAGATAAAGGGTGAAGCTATAATAGCATTCTTGGTTCTGCGAGATGGCTCTACCGTCAGCAAAGAGCTGAAGGAGGATATTATTGAGCATATAAGAAAGGTAATTGGACCAATTGCTACTCCTGAAGAGATTTACTTTGTGAATAAATTGCCAAAAACTAGAAGTGGGAAGATAATGCGAAGATTGCTCAAAGCTGTAGTAATGGAATCACAGATAGGTGATATAACAACCCTCGAGGATGGTGCTGCTGTTGATGAAGTAAAGAGAGCTTACGAGGATCTCAAGAAAGCAGTACCTTGAATCAAGAAAGTATTTGCATGATCGAGTCTTCATCTATTCCGTGTTTCTTCACAAAACCTGAATTAACTTCTAAAACGTATTTGCCGGGCGCATCAGGTCTGTAGGTGCAGAGTGATGTATGTGCTGCATCTATACACGGCTCCGCATTTTCAACTATATGCACTACCTTTCCATTTACATCCAACCACATTATGTCTAGATTGAACTTCATATTCATCATCCAGAACTGAACTATGCGTTGTTCTTCAAATATGAAGAGCATTCCCTGATCATCATCCAAGCCTTCCCTGAACATCAATCCTTTTGTTATCTTTTCGCTATCATTAGCAATCTCGACAGTCAATGGTATATTCTCAATGGTTATCTCCCATCTTTCATATTCTAATTCAGTCTGTTCAATTTGTGTCTGTTCGGATTCGGTCTGATCACTTTCCGTCTGATCACTTGTCTGTTCACTCTGTGTCTGATCACTTGTCTGTTCACTTTCCGTCTGTTCACGCGTCTGATCACTTTGCGTCTGATCAGGCTGCATCATTGGTATAGCCCAAATTATAATTGCAATTGCGAATATAACTGGCACAGCAAGGAGTATCTTTCTTTGCACGCAATACGTTTCAAGCTATGTAATAAAATTATTTGTATCTTGTAAACAAGGGAACGGGAATTACATCTTCACTGAAATTATGACGCTGTACGGATATTGATTTTCATCATTGAGATTGGTGTTTACATTTATAAGTGTCGAAGCCGATATTATGTATGTTATCCGTTAAGATATGGTAGCAAATTGTATTGTATGTTATAACGAGAAGGAAGTTACTGACGAGTCTACGG
>JAZFZF010000172.1:0-5493 GCA_036443875.1 Nitrososphaerales archaeon | reverse complement strand
TAGCAGTTTGAGGTTTTGCTTATCTTCTTCAGAAAAAACGGCTTCAGATATAGAGCTAAATAATGCTAAATTAAAAATAAGGGGATTATGTATATGTGTGTAGATATATACACTATCATTATACACTAAATGCTAAAACCTTAGTAAATTTCGTGATAGTAAACATGAAGGATAAATGAATAAATTTATCGAAAAAGTTGATGTAGTAAAGATTAATTTAACCCTTCCGAGAAGTTTATTCAGCCGGCCATAGCGGCAGGGTCCGACCTGGTCCCATTCGAACCCAGAAGTCAAACCTGTCGTCGCTATCGTGTTACTTACTTGCGAGAGCAGTCGGGAAGCGATAGTGCCGGCACCCATTTCTTATCTATTGATTTTTACCCGTATTGCGGCAATACCTTTTTATTTTGCCTGTAATCACGTTCTGATACTAGTGATTCAAGTGGCCTTTAATTCCAAGGAAAGATTAAAGGAAATACTAAGAGGAATGTCTGGCAAAAAGGTTCTGGTGATAGGAGATGTTATGGTAGATCACTATGTGGAAACCGTTGCCAAGAAACTTTCTAGGGAGGCTCCTATTCCAGTTAGCGATGTTATCGCCGAGAATTCGTTTCCTGCTGGCAGTGCGAATCTTGCTGCCAACATTGTCTCTCTAGGAGGAAGAGTATCTGTCATAGGCATAATGGGCAATGATTATGATGGTGAACAGCTGAAAGTTATGCTGAAGAAGCAGGGCATAGATGCCAGTGGGATAATTACTACTTCTAGGCCCACATCACTCAAGACAAGGTACTTCCTTGACGACAGGCAGCACTTTAGGATAGACAGGGAGGTGAGGAACGATGTGGATAAAAATATTACAGATGAACTGGTCAGTACGCTTCGGTCAAACCAAGGCAAGGTCGATTGCGTGGTCATTTCCGATTATGATAAAGGAACAATAACTCCAAGATTAATAAATTATGCCGTGGGTTTCGCAAAGGACCAGAACGTTCCTATATTGGGGCAGCCAAAGGTTAAGCACTACATGGACTTCATCGGTTTTACATGTGTAAAATCGAATATGACGGAAGCTAGTAAGGCTACTGGCATATCGATAATGAATGAATCAAGCTTACACAACATAGGCATCAATCTAATGACAAAGATAGAATGTAATTCACTTATTCTGACAAGAGGAGCTAAGGGACTCACCATCTTCGAGGGTAACAACATGATCCAGATACCCGCACTTACACCATCGAAGGAATTCAGAAGAGCAATAGGCATAAGGGATGGTATGATGGCAATACTTACATTGTCAATAACCTCAGGTGCCAACGTACTTGAAGCATCAATCCTCAGCAACATAGCTGCTACAATAAGCAAGGCAGGTGCACAAACGCTCGTTCTATCAACAGCAAACTTTGATGAGTATCTCTATGATGACAAGGATCTTGAACAGAACGTAACACAAGGACCACTGCACAGGTGATTGCTCTGGAAAGCCAAGAACTTGTTAGACTAACAGAAATATCAAAGAATACTAGAAAGTTGATACTGGAGACTGTTGCAGAGGCAGGGTCGGGCCATCCAGGAGGCTCTTTGTCAGCAGTAGAATTACTTGTTACGCTATATTTCTGCAAGATGAAGCACGATCCCAAAAATCCTTCATGGGAGGAAAGAGACAGGCTTATTCTTTCCAAGGGACATGCCTCTCCATTATTATTCTCAATACTTGCACAGGCAGGATACTTTTCTGTAGAAGAGCTCAAGACGTACAGGAAGATCAACAGCAGATTGCAGGGGCATCCAGATTTCAAAACTCCGGGGGTTGAATACCCCGGTGGTTCCTTGGGTATAGGATTATCTGTTGCAGTGGGAATGGCTCTTGCAGCAAGACTGGATAGCAAGACTCATAGGATCTATGTGCTTTTGGGTGATGGCGAGTTGCAGGAAGGCCAAGTATGGGAGGCAGCTTTGAGCGCAGCAAAATACAGACTGGATAATCTTACTGCAATTATCGATAGAAACGGCGTACAGCAGGATGGTTTAACGGAACAGATAATGCCACTGGAACCACTAGCTGCGAAATGGAAGGCCTTCAACTGGAACGTAATTCAGATCGATGGATACAGTTTTGAAAAGATAATCAACGCTCTAGAAAAAGCGGAGAACACGATCAATAGACCAACGGTGATCATAGCACATACCACTAAAGGGAAGGGTGTGTCGTTTATGGAATGGTCTCCAGAGTGGCATGGGAAGGCTCCTAAGAAAGAATCCCTCGATAGAATAATAAAGGAAGAATTAGGGTTATGACCGTGAAGATAGCACCCTCCATACTTGCAGGAGATCTTGGTGACCTTCGCAGAGAGGTGGAGAGGGTAGAAAATGGTGAAGCCGATGTTATACACTTGGACGTCATAGACGGCCATTTTGCTCCGAACATAACCTTTGGTCCCGGAACAATCAAGGCATTGCGAAAGTATAGTAAATTGCCCTTCGATGTGCACCTGATGATATCTGATCCATTGCGATATCTTGATAGTTTCATAGACGCTGGCTGTGATATCATCTCGGTACATACGGAGGTATGTATAGAAAAAACATTCGAGGTGATAATAAGGAAGCTGAAAGGAAATGGTGTAAAGGCAGGGATAGCAATTAATCCTGAAACCGGAATTCCAGACTGGGTTGTAAACAACTTGAATTCACTTTATCTGCTGAACGTGATGTTTGTGAAACCAGGATTCTCTGGTCAGAAATTTATGCCGGAGGTTCTTCCCAAGATGAGCAAAATAGATCAGATAATTCGTGAGAAAGATGCTTACACTGTAATAGAAGCAGACGGCGGTATCGATACTTCGAACGTTTATGATCTGGTTAGAGCAGGTGCAAGGATACTGGTAGCTGGTAATGCTGTCTGTGGTCAGCCTGATGCAGGTAAAGCTATCAGAGAATTGAAGGAAAAAGCACTACCCGCAATAAAGGAGGTCTGACAAATTCTGGCAAAATCTATGGGGGATATGCGAACTGGGTATGGCGAAACGCTTGTAGAACTTGGTTCGGTAAACAAGAATGTAGTTGTTGTCGGAGGAGATACAACAGTATCGCTGAAGACTAGTCTATTTGGTGATAAGTATCCGAAGAGGTTTTTCAACGTAGGCATAGCAGAAGCAAACGTGGTCTCTATAGCGGTAGGGTTGGCGCTCGCAGGGAAAGTCCCCTTTGCAAGCACCTATGCAGCTTTCATCCCAGGAAAGTGCGTTGACCAGATAAGAAATGCTATCGCCTTTGGAAAGGTGAACGTGAAGCTTGTTGTATCGCACGGTGGTTTGAGTGTCGGTCCAGATGGAGGATCGCACCAGCAGATAGAAGACCTTGCAATAACCAGAGCAATACCGAATATGTATGTGATAGTACCTGCAGATGAAATAGCGACTAGGAAATTAGTATATCTGGTTGCAGAGATGCGTGGCCCAGTGTATATGCGATTGGCAAGACCCAAGAGTGCGCTAGTTTATGAAAAAAACGGAGGAGACCTAAAACTTGGAATGAGTAACACGGTAAGAGATGGAAGCGATGTGACAGTAATAGCATGCGGTCTGATGGTTCCTGAAGCTGTTGAAGCTTCTGATATGTTAAAAGAAAGTGGAGTTTCTTGCAGGGTAATTGACATGTTCACACTGAAACCAATAGATAAGGATGCTATAGTGAAGGCAGCAAGGGATACAGGTGCTATCGTCAGCGCAGAGGAACATAATATCTATGGAGGATTGGGATCAGCAGTTGCTGAAGTTCTAGTTGAGAACCATCCTGTGCCCATGAGGAGAATTGGTGTAAAGGATACGTTCGGCGAATCTGGGGAGGGTGATGAGCTCCTGGCCAAGTATGGTCTGATAGCAAATGATATAGCACGGACAGTTGAAGAACTAGTGAAGGGGAAAATGAGATGAAGATATTCCTAGATACTGCTAACCTAGATGCTATAAGAAAGTACAATGGTATGGGTATACTTGATGGTATAACAACGAACCCAACTTTACTTTCTAAGGAAAACGGTGATCCTTCAGATATAATGGCCGAGATCGTGAGGATGGTAAATGGTCCTGTTAGTTTAGAAGTTGTTAGCACCAACACTGAAGGTATGCTGGAAGAAGCCCATAGGTTGAAGAAGTTCGGTCCAAACGTCGTTGTGAAGATACCAATGATAACTGAAGGATTGAAGGCTATTAAAACACTCAAGGAGGAAGGCGTAAATACCAACTGCACATTGATATTTTCTGCCAATCAAGCAATACTGGCAGCTAAAGCTGGAGCTTCGTTCGTAAGTCCATTCATTGGTAGGTTAGACGATGCTGGCCAGGTTGGTATGGATGTAATAAGGGAGACAGTGCAGATATTCAGAAACTACAATATAATTACAGAAGTTTTAGTTGCGAGCGTAAGGCACCCCTTACATGTCATTGAAGCAGGAAAGTTGGGTGCTGGTATAGTTACAATGCCTCCAGATGTATTAGGAAAGATGATCAAACATCCATTAACAGATAGGGGTCTTAGCTCATTTCTCGATGATTGGGAAAAGGTAAAGAAGGCAAATCCTAAACTTGCAATCTGATCACCAAACATTAAATAATCATAAATTAATTTATTGTACAAGATGGGTTTGAAATCAAGTGGTTACTACAAATTCTAATTGTCTAATAGGGATGATATGACTAATCCGGGACCTAACTGCAACAGAGTATTAGAGAGTAAAGAACCAAGATTATTTTCATGATAACACCACTTCCGACGTATTGGTTGTAAATGTAATGCTGTTGGCTGCTACTTGTTGCTAGGCTAGCGGCGCACTATTACTTCCAGATCGAAGTCCGAGTCAGATACTTCCTCACCTTCAAGTTTCTTGATCACCATGTATAAATTTGAGAAATCAACGCTTCCGCATACTGTTCTTTTACAAATCCGCTATTCTTCGCTTTTCGCAATCTTCAGAATTGGTTAGCATAACCTTTGTATGCAAATTAGGAGGGTGACCTACTATTGCAACAATCAACTGCGAAGTCATTTGTTGCCCATTTAACCATAAGAGTGTGATTGATACCACCAAAAAAAGTTATTTGGTAATAATTTCAAATGTCCTAAATCATTTTTATGTAATAGAGTTCTCTTAACTAGGTTTTCCATTTAATTGAACAGCCCAATGAAGGGTCGAAAGTTTTCTCGATCTTTTCGCCGTCAAGCAACTTCCTTATATTGATTGCCATTGTAGGTGTTCGAAACTTGTCGTCGGGTTCCATAGCATCATTTATTCTTCCATGGAATACCAATTTCTTGCTAGAGTCAAGTAGGAATGGATCTGGTGTGCATACCGCTCCATATGCCTTCGCCACATTTTGTGTTTCATCAAGTAGATATGGGAAGTTCATATTTCGTTCTTTTGCAAATCTTATCATGTTTTCAAAACCTTCCCCCTCGTAATCTGGATCGTTGCTGTTTATACCCACAACT
>JAZFZF010000171.1:0-8328 GCA_036443875.1 Nitrososphaerales archaeon | reverse complement strand
GCAGAATTCTAAAGACCTAATTCACTGCGAACCTCTGCCCCAATCGTTCTGATATTTTAGGAATGCCTTTAGAAGACTAACGTTTAGACCGTTTCAAAATTTTGTTATAAGCTTTCATTCGTTTCTTTTTCTCTTTGGCAGGTGTTCGACAGTCCCAACAGTCCTTCATCGGTTCAGTATCAAACTTGATCTTTCCACAGCATAAACAAGCATAACCGATAGGCATAAACTGCTGTGTCTTAACTGGTACTTGTTCTCCAAATACGTCTTTCCGCATTCCCCGCTTTGTATTAACTATGCTATTCCTTACGTATAATCTCTTGATGTCTCTGCCTAAACAGGATTCGCATTTCATTTTAGATACCTCGCTGAATATAACATGCACCGATTAGTAAACTATGCGTTGCGATGATCGAGACGACTAGTATACTATGTGCTGGGGTCATATCAGCAACTAGTATACTATCAACTGCACTCGTTGCAGGTACTGGTATACTATTAGGCGAGATATCTAGCCAACTAGTATACTTATTTCTCATATGCTATCTATCCAATTACTCTTTCTCTTTATCCAACCAGTCCGGTACAATTACAACCCTAATCAGTTCTTGAACCGATAGCTGCTTGGAGATCCTTCAAAGCTAGATCGATTAAACGATCTGTATCCATCAGGGTGAAATCACAATAAAGACGAAGAGCCATATTATACGTTCGTCTGGAAGCCTTTGATCTTACGGCGTCGAACATGTTCACGTAACTATTACCTACCAATACGGTGCTGACCTTGGCATGCATACATACCCATAGTTAATTGTAATATAAATAATTGCAATATTGAAAGACTAATCAGTCTTATCCTTAGATTCTAAATACCTAATAAGATCTATTGCTGCCTTGCACCCAGAACCTGCCGCCGTTACAGCCTGCCTGTAGGTATAATCGTAAACGTCACCGGCAACGAAAACACCTTCAACACTAGTTTTGCTTTTTTCATATTTCTTCACGTACCCTTTACTATCAAGTTCGACTTGACCTCTAAAAATTTCAGTATTTGGTTTGTGTCCTATTGCCACAAATACAGCATCACATTTTATTTCTGACCTTTCACCAGTCTGCACATTCCTGATCCTAATTCCCTCAACCTTCTTCTCACCCAAAATGTCCTCAACCACATTGTTCCAGACAAAAGAAATTTTGGGGTTGCTGAATGCTCGTTGCTGCATTATTCTCATAGCTCTCAAATCATCTCTCCTATGTATTACCTTCACACTCCTCGTAAGTTTTGCAAGGAAAAGGGCTTCTTCTAAAGCCACCTCACCTCCACCAACAACTACAACATCTTTATTTTTGAAGAAGAAACCATCACATGTTGCACATGCAGACACACCTTTACCCTTCAGCCTCTTCTCCGACTCCAATCCAAGCCACATGGCTGAGGAACCGGTTGCGATTATAACAGCTTCTGAAGTATGTACCTGATCTCCAACAGTAACTTTCAATGGTTTTAGAGAAAAGTCAATAGAAGTAACTACACTATCAACAAACTTTGTACCAAATCTATCTGCTTGCCTTTTCATATTTTCCATCAGATCTGGTCCTTGTATACCATCGGGAAAACCTGGGAAATTTTCAACATCAGTCGTTAATATCAACTGCCCTCCAGGTTCATTGCCAGAGACCACAAGTGGTTCAATACCACCTCTTGCAGCATAAATTGCAGCCGTTAAGCCCGCTGGACCAGAGCCAATTATGATCACTTGATACATCCAAACTAAAATAGAATTTTCGTTATTAAAGGTTAGCGAATTCGATTACTTTAAAAGTAAATCATTACTAGAACATCATATGTCTACATGTGAAATTTGCAGTAATATAATCACCGATTCAAATTATCACTTACCTGCTGAGATTAAGGACAGGAATAAGGTAAAATTCGCACATATGGAATGCTGTTCCATAGAAGAGCTAAAACGAATTCTTTCAACTTCTGCCCAAAGTCAGATAAAACTGTATCAGGATACAATCGAACTGGTCAGCAACATCAGCTTGGAGAAGATCAGAGATTTCGAGATGAAGTATGTCACGTATGCGGAGATAAACCAAGATCCACATATAGATCATTGCGTCATGATATCTGCTTTGGTATCCGAACTGAGTATGAAGTTAACCGCAAAATAAACATGAATAGTTGCATCGAAAGCACTAGGATTCTATAAGGTAAGTGGAAAGGTTAATCCTCTGAAATTTAGAAGTTCTAAAATGCAAATGAATAGCCATCCGAAAACAATTTGCGGATCTCATCAGCAAAATAATAGCCTGAGAGAGGGTATCAGTATTAAGATATGAACCTTATCTATCGCAAGCTATCATTAGATATTAAGACATAAGCTAATATGATAGATTCTGCCAAGGTGACATATGAAACTTAAGACAATCAATCCGGCAACAGAGGAGGTTTTGGCAGAGTATGAATTTATGACAAAAGAACACGTAAATGTGACTACGAAGCAAGCACGAAAAGCGTTTCAAGAGTGGAGGAAGGATGTGCGTAAAAGAGGTGGTTTTCTATATGCATTTGCTGATGAATTAAGGAAGAACAAGGAAAGACTTGCAAAGATTGCTACAAGTGAAATGGGGAAGACGATAAGGGAAGCAAGATCTGAAGTAGAGAAATGTGCTTTGACGATGGAATTTTATGCTGACCATGGAACAGTATTTACGTATGACGAAGTTGTTAACACTGATGCCAGAAAGAGTTTCATAGCATTTGAACCGTTAGGTGTTATAGGCAGTATAATGCCATGGAACTTCCCTTACTGGCAAACACTGAGGTTTGCAGCCCCATGTCTGATGGCTGGAAATACCATAGTTCTCAAACCAGCTAGTGCAACACTCCAATGCGGTATTGAAATGGAGGCTGCGTTCAAAAACATTGGACTGCCAGATGGTGTATTCAAGACTCTCGTTGGAGATTCTAGCGTAGCAGAAATGTTGATAGATTCTGATATCAACGCACTAACATTCACGGGAAGTGTTCCAGTTGGAGCCAAGGTAGCGCAGAGAGCAACATCACAGCTAAAGAAATGTGTACTTGAACTGGGAGGGAGCGATCCTTTCATAGTTTGCGAAGATGCTGATCTGGAGAAAGCATCGAGCGGCGCAGAGAAAGGTCGTTTTATTAATTGTGGACAGAGCTGCATAGCATCAAAGCGCTTCTTTGTGGTAAAGAAGGTTGCAAATGAGTTCATTGAAAAATTTGTCCAGAAAACAGAAAAACTCAGGGTTGGAGACCCTCTTTCGGATGGTACAGATATAGGCCCCCTCGTAAACTTGCAAAGTCTTGAAAATCTTGATGCTCTTGTTATAGATGCAATCAAGAATGGTGCCCAAGTGCTCACTGGTGGTGAACGAGTGAAGAGTAGAGGTTACTTTTACCGTCCAACAGTTCTAGATAAGGTTTCCCCAAAAATGCGTATAGCAAGAGAGGAAACTTTTGGCCCAGTTGCACCAATAACTGTTGTTGATGATGAAATGCAGGCTATAGAACTTGCAAATGACTCCGAATTTGGTCTAGGTGCAAGCATTTGGACCCAAGATCTTGACAGGGCAGAAAGATTGTCAAGCCTGATAGAATCCGGCTTGGTATCTGTGAATAATGTGGTGATTTCGGATCCAAGGATTCCGTTTGGGGGCATCAAGAAGAGTGGTTTTGGCAGGGAGCTATCAAGGCACGGTATGCTAGAATTTGTCAATATCAAGTCAGTGAGATTCTATGATCAACTTGTCCATCATCACTATGTGGAGTAGCTTTTTCTAATAACTGATGCAAGATACAAAAATACCTGTACAACTTTCACGGAAGCTGATGCTTAAATAATGCTGTATAGCAGAGGTTAACCTTCAAATTAATTTGTGTAGAAGGTTTAAACCGTTTTAAACGTTGTAATTGGTGTGATACGAAACGATATATTAAATTGATCAAGTGTTTGATAAATATATTGAGGCTTTCTTACCTATGTCTGTTCTAAAATAGGCCCCATCCCAGCTTATCTTGCTAACGGCATTATATGTATTCTTGATGGCATTTTCGATCCCATTTCCAACTGCTGTAACCCCAAGCACACGACCACCGTTTGTAACTATTTTTCCGTCACTACGTGCAGTTCCTGCATGAAATATGGAAACAGTGTTAGTAACTATCCTATCAAGTCCTGTTATGGTCTTGCCCTTTTCATAAAGACCAGGATATCCTTTAGATACCATGACAACACAAACAGCAGATCGTTCACTCCATTTCATATGTTCCAGTTCGTCAAGTTTATCCTTTACGCAGTACTCTAGATACTGGTAAAGGTCGGATTCCATTCTCATCATTATAGGCTGACATTCGGGATCTCCCATTCTAACATTAAACTCCAATACATACGGTTCATCATTCTTGATCATTATACCTGCATAGAGAAAACCTTTGAAATTTCTGTTTTCATTCTTCAATCCAGCTATGGTTTTCTGCATTACGTTTCGCATGATTTTGTCATACAACCTTTCATCTATCAGCGGGGTAGGAGAATACGCACCCATACCACCAGTATTTGGCCCTTTGTCACCGTCGTAAATTCTCTTATGATCCTGACTTGAAGCCAAAGGTATTACCGTTTTACCATCTGTTATTACAATGAAAGATGCTTCTTCACCATCAAGACGTTCCTCTATAACAACACTGTTACCAGCATCACCAAACTCCTTTCTCACCATGATCCTTTCTAGAGCAACAAACGCTTCATCTTTTGTACTACATACAATTACTCCTTTACCAGCAGTAATTCCGTTAGCTTTTATAACTAATTGCTTATCTTTTCTTCCTACGTAATCTTTCGCCCGATCAATATTGCTAAATGTTTGAAAATCTGCCGTCTTTATTTCGTATTTCTTCATGAAGTTTTTAGCCCATACCTTGCTTGTTTCCAGTTCTGCAGATTCCTTGCTAGGACCAAATATAGCCAAACCATTACCTTCAAATGCATTTACAATACCTTTCGAAAGCGGTTCTTCCGGCCCTATCACCGTAAAACATTTCCTTTTTTTAGCAAATTCCATTAGTTCATTAATTACATTAGCTGGGATCGATATGTTTTCATCAGTGCCTCCATTGCCTGATGCAAAGAAGGTTTTTTCGACATGTGAACTTTTACTCAACTTCAAGCCGAGAGCATGTTCCCTTCCACCATTGCCTACTATCAATACGCTAGGCATGCCATCACTCTTGATTAATTGTTCTTAGAGCCTCTACAACCTCTTCCGCATGAGCCTTTACATCAACTTTTGCAATTATGTGTTTTATTATGCCATTCTTATCTATGATAAATGTCGTCCTTCTTGACATCTGCCGTTGTTCATTGAAAGCACCAAAGGCTTTGCTTATAAGATAATCTGGGTCAGCTACGAGAGGAAAACTGAGGTTTTCTTTTTCTTTAAATTTTTTATGTGATTCTAGATTATCAGTACTAACTCCTAAAACTTCAGCCTGCTGCTCTTTTATCTTCTCCATCCCATCACGCAAGCTGGAAGATTGTATAGTACATCCTGGCGTCTGATCTTTAACATAAAAGTAGATAACTAAATTCTTTCCCAAATAATCCTTCAAACTTACGGTTCCTTCAGTTGTTTTAGCGTTGAAATCTGGAGCTTTATCACCAATCTTTAATTCTACCATGAAGCATGACTGATTCGATAGAGATAAAAGTATTACTCATCTGGTAGCTGACAGAAAGATATTGTTTATCTGTGTGACTAATGCTACGCAGTAACTGCCCTCTACTAATCTATCAACTTCTTTCCTGTTGCAAGATCTATTCGATGCAGATGATTACATCCCTCCTCAACTCTGAATTTCAAGTAATAATCTTTACAAGAACAAAAGGTTATTTTCTGGCTCTGCCAAGTATCCATCTCCTTGCATATGACGAACATATTCTCCTATCTGATGGCCTATTACGTTTAATTTAACGTGCTTCCTAAAATATGACTTTAATTGCCCGCTCTACTCTCGCAACGGCTTTATCGCTGCCATTTAATTACCTTGACAGCATATAGAGTAGAAAAACAAATTATACATAGAACATCCGCGAAAGCATTGTAATGGCTTATAATAGTAAGTAAGATCTTACATAGTAATGACGAGAATGAAATTGATACCTCCATATCCTGCTCTTCTGCTTGAAGCAGAACAGAAATATGTAGTCACATCAGATTTGCATATAGGATTTGAAAGTAAGCTTAATGCACGAGGTATCAATATAAGTTCTGACACATATGTAGAAGAAATGCTGAATGATTTATCCTCCATTATAAAGAAAGTGAAACCTGACGCGATGATTCTATTAGGAGATATCAAGAGCAGTGTGCATACGATAACTAGGTCAGAATGGAAAAACATACCAGAATTTCTGCAACAATTATCGAAGATGGTAAAGGTATTCCTCATACCAGGTAACCATGATGGTAACATAAGACACCTTATACCAAGAAACCTAAGTATAATGAGCGGTAAAGGTATGCTGGTAGACGATACGTTATTGCTGCATGGGCATACAATGCCTAGCAAAAGAAGAGCTCCTGCAAACCGACTAGTCATGGGTCATGTTCATCCGGTATTTCTGAGGCAAGGAAACGCTGCGAGCGGACAGAGGGTATGGGTATATTTGCAGGCTAATAAACATGATTTATACAATGACAGCAGCGGAATAGTCGACATTATAGTGATGCCTAGCTTTAACAAATATTTCTATCATTCTATGCTAGATACACATTATAAAAGATCTATATCACCTATTCTGAAGAAAATAACGAGAAATGTTGAGAGAGCAATTGTATTAATGCTTGACGGTTCTATCGTTGGCAATGAATCTTTGCTGGAACAGGTCATATGACTAATCATGCAACTGTATATACCCTTTCAATACACTGATACTAGGGTCGTTGTTGCTAAGCCACTCAAGGGTTTTTACAAATGAATTTGCAGATTCCAGTGTTGTAAGAACAGGCAATCCCATCTCAACGGCCTTCCTTCTGATTTGATACTCGTCATCGAGCATTCCTACATACTTTTCAATTGTAGATGTATTTGGAATGTTTATAATGAAATCTATCTCCCTGTCGTAAAGCAGTTTAATTATGTTAGGACTTCTATCTGGTTCGCTGATCTTGTATACAACTTTTGTGTCTTTGAATCCGTTTTCTATTAGAGACGCAGCTGTGTGTTCCGTTGCAAGCAAGTTGAACCCCATCGATTTAAGTATAGCAATCATTGGAAGGATCTCATTCTTCATTTCAGAACCCCCTACAGTGATCAACGCTGTGCCTTTGATTGGCAAAGAATAGCCAGATGCAATCAATGCTTTTGAAAGTGCATCATAAAATGTGCTCCCAAAACATGCCACCTCTCCAGTTGACTGCATCTCAACACCGAGCATGATATCAGCACCTTCTAGCTGCATGAAGGAGAACTGTGGAACCTTTATCCCAAATCCTGTGGTATGCAGCCATACATCTCGTACCTCTTTGGGAATTGGTTTACCAACCATTACCCTTGCTGCAAGAGCAATAAGGTTCAATCCTACAAACTTTGATACGAATGGCATCGAGCGTGAAGCCCTAATATTACACTCTATAACGTACACACTATCGTCCTTTACCAGATATTGTATATTACAAGGACCTTTGATCTTCAATGCTTTTGCGATCTTCTCAGTGTAGTCTGTTATGGATTCTATTATCTTCCTACTTAAACGCCAAGACGGTATAACCATCATGGCATCACCAGAATGGACGCCAGCAGGTTCTATATGCTCAATCACTGAACCGATTACTACTTGTTTTCCGTCTGAGATAGCATCAACTTCAACTTCTAACGCATCCGGCATAAACTTGCTTATTACGACAGGATATTCTCGACTTACATTGGATGCCTCTGTAAGATACTTTTTGAGTTGCTTCTCGTCCCACACCACCTTCATAGCAGCCCCACTCAGAACGTATGAAGGCCTTACCAGAACAGGATATCCAACATCTATTGCAAATGCCTTCCCGTCGTCAAAGTTTGTAAATTTCTGCCATTCAGGCTGCTTGATATTTAACTGATCAAGTAAGTTACTGAACTTAGATCTGTCTTCAGCTTTATCTACATCTTCACTACTAGTACCGATTATTTTCACTTTGTTATATGCCAGTTTAGGTACAAGATTGTTAGCTACCTGTCCCCCTACGCATGTTACTATTCCATCAGCTTTTTCCTTTTCGTAGATATCTAACACACGTTCTTGCGTAAGT
>JAZFZF010000170.1:0-4380 GCA_036443875.1 Nitrososphaerales archaeon | reverse complement strand
GGTGGGATTTGAACCCACGAACCCCTAAAGGACAGGGTCCTAAGCTTCGCACTCGTGAGAGACCTGCGCCGTTGGCCAGGCTTGGCAACCCCCGCATATCATCTGACAATATCATCACGAATTTATCTATTGTTCCTTCAAGACTGCAAGATTTTCTGGAAGAATGGTTTATAGACAATATGCAAACATAAGTGTGACCGTTATTGTTATACAAGGACAGGTAAAATCTTCTTTGGCATTTCATTCAAGTTACTTATTGCAATGCTTCTGTTGTATCCCAACGATTTCAACTTCGCTATATTCACAGCGTCTAGAATATCTCTGCCTATCTATGGATACGGTCTTGATTTCTTCCGTCTTGAACCTCTGCACAATTTGTCTGACGTATTCTGATCACGGAATGCAAAGGCTTCATCCATCAACCAGACATAAATGTCCTTAGGCGTTTTCTTGTCAAGAAACATGTTATTGCTTTACTAATTCCATAATTAAAAATTACGCGGCGTTAGAAATTTAATGTAGACCCGCTACATCTGAATAGATGGAAAGTAACGAACAGATAAATTCAGTACTATTTTCAGTTTGGGGAAGGGAGGATAGACTCTTCAGACATGGCAAAGAAGGCATTCTTGTCCTGACAAACAAAAGGATAGCCTTTGTTTCAAAAACTAAGATGAACATGGACTGGTGGCGTGATGAAGTTGATGCGCAGCTGAGTGGCTTCAAGCAGTCAAAGAGTACCATAAGAGTAAATGATGAATACACCAAGGAAAGGTTGGCAAAGGATCTGGAAGATGAAGGCAATATGGATATACCTATAAAACAAGTTGCAGCTGTCGAGAGCGAATATAAGGGTTGGGGCTCTGAGCTGAAGTTAAAGTTCAACAAAAATAATAAAGTAAAGGCATACAAGTTTACTCTCGTGAAGGGATGGACGACTTATCCTGTGAAGGACCCCATTACCTTCGTTGATGCAGACTGGCAGCCTTGGATAAATGCTGCCAGATCATACATGTAATACTTATTTAAAGCAAATCGGATAAGTAACGTATGGGTAAGGTCTACATTATTGGGGTGGGTCCTGGATCTCCAGAGTATCTAACGCAAAAAGCAGAACTCGTTATTCAAAACGCTGACATAATAATTGGGTACAGGCATAGTTTAGATGTAATAAGAAATTTGCTTGACGGCAAGCAAGTAAGGCAAATAACGTTAAAGACACAGGAAGAGGTTTATGCAGATGTTGTAAAGTCTCTAGACAACAAAACTTGCGTAATTACTTTTACCGGAGATCCTAGTTTTTCAGAGTCAGAGATAGTGGATCGATTGATAAAGATCTTTGGCGATGTGGAAATTATACCAGGGATAAGTTCCGTACAAGTAGCTGCTTCGAAATCGAAAATACCTGTTGATAAAAGTGTGATCATAACGTTTCACATAACGGGTAGCATAGAGAAGGAGAAACAAATTTTATTACGAGCTGTTGGAGATAATAGAAGTGTGATCATGTTACCCAGACCCTGGGATTTCATGCCCAATCAGGTGGCGCAGTTCCTCCAAGAGAATGGTCTTGATATTACCAGATTGAATGTTGACATTTACGAGTTTCTTACGTTGAGCAACGAGATAGTCAGCAAAGGCGTGTTAAGTAATATTGGGGAGAGGGATTATAGCGATCTCTGCGTGATGGTAATACAGGGATTAGAGCGATCCTCTAATGGTTTGACCTAAGAACAGATGGTATTGCGGTGCCCTAGGTATAAAGATGCTTCCTATAACAGCTCCACAATTTACGGACAGACCATTTCAACTAATTCATGCTATACCAGGAGGTTCGCCTCGTTCCATGACGTTTTCGAGGTACGACGTCCCCGCTCCATGAACTTTTTCCTTTTCTCCTCTTCTTCCAGCTCGCTCATGCTAAACGGTTGTATTCCAAGCAGGTCGACAAGGACCCTCAATATACTTTGGGCAGCCTTCGGTTGAACGATATTAGGATTATCTATTTCACCAAGGATACACGCAGCATCTAGGCCACGCTCCTTCGCAATGCCGAGTATCAATCCGTTGAACCCAGTTATCTGACCTTCCCCCTCCAGCATCGTTATACCAAAATTTTTGACATGACCTAGCAGCTGCTTGTTGTTAACCGCTCCAAAGACCTTTGGCTCCTCGCTGCTCACCTGCCTTAAGGCAGCTCCGATCGAATAGAGTCTTTTGGTGTTAGTGCGCTCAGCCATGTGCACCACTTCATAGCATATCTCATACAGCCTTCTAGGATCTGTGGGGTTGAATTCACCGTTAAATAAAACTAGGTTTTCCTTCTCCAAATAGTAAAACTTGTAACTTGATTGGCTATAGTCGATGACACCGTCATTGTATGAAACGTAGGGAGGCCAGATGAGTAGATCTCAGCAAACATGGTTGCATTAAGCTTCTTTATTATTTAACTGACGGCAATACCAGCGACGTTGCCCATATCAGGTAGGGCAGGAAGCATATTAGGCGATTTTAGGGTTGGATGACTGTGAACTTTGAGTCCTAGCACCAGATTCAAAATCATAAAACTTGAATAAAAACCATACCTAAATCATTTCTATGATTTCCATCTCCGGTTTGAATGACTCTATCATGTAGATCTCTATAAATGCGCTAGCAACAAGAACAGCTGCTACTATACCTAATTCAATCAAGGTGGGCTTGAGCATTGGTTTAAGGCTCTGCCTACGTACTATAGCATTTATCAAAATAGCACTTTGTGACATTGCTATCCCATACGAAAACATCTCCATTACACCAAACGGTGTTGCAAGTATAGCCAATGGAGGAACATCTGTTAGTCCTGGAGTCGTCTGTACCAGCGCATTGAACACCATACCAGTAGAATAAGCCGAAATCATGCCTACCACAACACCGAATGCAGGGATGAACATGGCGGCTGCTATACGAAAATTGTTGAGGAAGATGCCTACGGCATCGATGTCCTTGACTTGCTCCGAAAACTCATCCTTGAGTTGCTTTGCATCATTATAACTCATCTCTGTTGCAGCCCCAGCAGAATATATTACAACGAAAACCATAATTGCAATTCCAATTAGAGATAGCCTTCTCTTCTTGCTCATGACTAGTATGAGATACAGAACGTATTTCTTTCTTTTTAATTACATATCAATAAAAAAAGGCTGATGTAGTGGAATCTTCCTCGAAGACATTCTTTACAACAGAAGCTTGTACCGCTAATGAAATTCTTTTAGTTCTACCGCGTCTGCCTTGATTTACTACAGGAGCTGAAATTAGACCAAGCGTATCCAGATTACTTATGATCATGCCTACTCTTCTCTGTGTTACTGGCTCAAGGCTGAGTTTTTTACATAGTTCTTTGTAGGTATCGAAAACATCGCCAGTTGATCCCTTTTCTGACAACATGACGCTGTAGACAATTATCTTGTCATGTATGGCCAATGAACGTAGGGCTTCCCTTGCCGTATCTTGCTCAATCTTCTGAGTTGCTATTCTTACATGTTTTTCATCGACGAAGTTAGCAGCTTCGCGTTCTGCCACTTCACCAGCAACTCGCAATAGATCTACCGCTCTTCTAGCGTCACCATGTTCCGAGCCAGCTGTTGCTGCACATAGATTAATTGCGGCCTCGATAACGGAGCCTTCGCGGAAACCTTCGTTGGCCCTCTCGTTCAATATTCCCTTCAATTCTGGTACTGTATAAGGAGGGAATACGAACTCTTCTTCGCTTAAGCTACTTAGTACACGGGGATCTAGGAACTCCTTGAATTTTAGATCATTAGATATTCCAATTAGGCCTAACGAACCTTTGTCCAGTCGTTCATTAGACCTTGTCATTTCATACAATATTTCGTCGCCATGTCTTTTCACAAGATAATCTATTTCGTCAAGCACGAACACTGTGTTGACGCCTTGGTTGTTTATTTCTGTCAGTATCTTAGCGAAGAGATCTCCAGACGCTAGGCCGGTAGGGGGAAGTCTTAGTCCTAACGCGTTTCCAAGTTCAACTAGAACACTATACTCTCTACCAGTTATCTTTGTATTAGAATAGGCTAATGTGATGTTTACCTTTAGTTCGGCAGCTCTCTTTCTTAGATGTTTTAAGACATGCTTGGCGACGACGGTTTTACCTGAGCCGGGCATCCCGTATAGAAAAAGATTCGAAGGCCTTTCACCCTTTAGAAGCGGAGAAAGAGGCTCAGCAACAGCTTTAATCTCATTATTCCTAAAGGGTAAATTTTCAGGAACATAATCTGATCTGAGGACGTCTCTTCTCTTGATAAGCGATTTACCCGTGACGGCCCTCTCGAATACATTGTTTAATACATCATCTGAGCTCAACTAGACCCACACACCTCC
>JAZFZF010000169.1:0-3715 GCA_036443875.1 Nitrososphaerales archaeon | reverse complement strand
ATAGGGCTATAGCTCTAGCTGTTGTATTCGGTGTGATACCGTTATACATAGGGCTCACCAATTCTAAGCTTTCCCATAAATTTCGCGACTCGTCAAAGGGATTTATTACAAGTATTGCATTCGGTATAGTAATCTTCTCACTGATAGATCTATTTGGTGGCGCATCTAGACTCGGTATAGATTTTGGTTTAAGAGCAACTGCATTACAGTCAACACTCCTACTCGCATTTGCAGTAGGCCTTTTAATTCCATTTGCGGTAGAACGATATTCAAAGGTCAGAGGAAATGCTAAACCAGCAATCACAACCTACACTACAGCATATCTTTTCGCATTAGCGATAGCATTTCATAGCTTCGCAGAGGGCATAGTCATAGGTTTTGATCTACAGTCTGGATATTCATTCACTTTCACACAGCAATCGGTACAAGCTGCAAGTTTCTTCCTGCATAAAATAGCTGAAGGACTCGTTATATCGATACCCATTATGTTGATCAAACCAAAAGCAGAAACTTTCGTATTGACGGGAATAATAGGTTCGATTCCGTTATTTATTGGGATTACAATGGCGTACTTGGGCATTCCAGGTATAGCAGCATCATATGGGTTTGCTCTGGGAGCTGGAGTATCTACATACGTCTTGTTCAAACTTGGTCATCTATCCAACATGCTTACTGAAAGTAGGATGCTGATGTTTTCTGGTATTACCATAGGTTTATTCTTCATGTATTTCGCTGGATGGATTCATGCAATAGAGATATAATGACATCTAAGCGCATATAATAATCAGACACAGATTTTCTTGTAAATAATTCAGTCATATTATCAATAACTAGTTCTGATTTGTGCTTTCTATAGGATCATTCTCGGTAATAGCAGTAGCAAAAATAATCCGACTTGCACGACGTTGTAAAACTCCGATAATAAGCAAGATCATCTCATGTAAACATGATCATAAACGACAACATAACCTCGAGCTTGGGCAATCCAAGCTGGCTTTGAACATTTAACATCGTATTGAAAAATTAGGTATGGAACAAGAAAACCCAGATATAATGACTCCCACTATTCGAACCCAATCCCGCTAAATTTAATTCTCTAATAAAATAATGGAGATTCAGAACTAGTGAGTGAAAGATGGGAAACACGATGAAGGAAAGGGTGTGCATGGTCACTGGCGGTAACTCAGGGATAGGTAGGGCGATGGCCAAGGAACTTGCTAAGATGGGAGCAACTGTTGTTATGGTCTGCAGGGATGCCACGAAAGGTGAGGAATCGCTAACTAACATCAAGGAAGAAAGTGGTAATGAATCTATATCTTTGATGCTGGCAGATCTATCATCCCAAAGATCGGTCAGGAGTCTTGTAACCGGTTTTAGAGGTATATATCAGCATCTGCATATTCTGATAAACAATGCTGGCGTTTATCTTACAAGACGTTCTGTAACAGAAGATGGAATTGAGCAAACTTTTGCCATAAATCATCTAGGCCCTTTCCTGCTGACCAATTTACTTCTTGACACGATCAAATCAAGTACTCCAGCTCGTATTATTAACGTAAGCTCATCAACACATTATCGAGCGAAGATGAATTTTGATGATCTTCAGGGGAAAAGGAATTACAATGGTTTCAACGCATACAGCCAATCAAAGTTAGCAAATATCCTCTTCACTTATGAATTGGCTAGGAGACTGCAAGGTACGAAGGTAACGGTAAACTGCTTCCACCCTGGCGTGGTAAGAACGAATCTGGGAAGGGGAAACATAGGTATCATCCCTTTTTTCTTCAGATCTATGGGGCCTTTCCTACTGAGTCCTGAACGGGGGGCAGAGACTGGCATCTATCTAGCTTTATCGCGAGAGGTCGATAGTATCACAGGGAAATATTTCGTGAAAAAGAAAGAGGTGAGATCATCTAATGAATCTTATAGCGAGGAAAATGTCAGAAGGCTGTGGAATCTAAGTGAAGAGCTAACAGGCCTAGCTTAAAATTGATCAGCCCCATCGTGCGGCATTTAAATTAGCTGTGAGTAACAATTCATTTAATATTGCAATCATTACTTGTATCAAGCACGCTTCATCAATAAGACCCCACTGGGGAAGATATTTTTGTCCCTGAAGGAGTTACTATCACCCTCTCCTCGCCTAGCCTAGCAATGTCACCACCATTAGTTTGGCAAAAGCTATAGAGCTTCTCGATAACTTTCCTTACATCATTGACACTCTTCTCTGCCAGAGGGGTAATTCTCACTACAACAATTGTGTGACTCTTTAGATCCTGAAGGATATTTTCAACATCACTAGAATCACTAAGCGTAGCCGTCTTGACGTATGTGTGCGGTTTCTCTAATTGTACAACAGGATGGATGTTATTCAATTGGCTCCTATTCTTAACCATCAATACTAATTAACATGGATCTCCAATATAAGAAACAGGAATACAATGCCGTGCATTGTAGCTAGTAATCAATTGCTCAGCTAGTCCTACTTGTTATTTAGCGGTGGAAGAAGATTAACTTTGTTATCAACTATTATTTCGCTTCGTAATTTAGTCGAGTGAGGATTCTTATTTAACAATGCTTATCGAGCAGTCACAATCACAAGAATTAAGAAAAACACAAAACATTAGTTTTCGAATTGATTTAGATGTGGTGAAGGATCTTCAGCAACAAGCACATGCGCGAGAAATATCTCTTAATGTCTTGGTGAATCAGGTTCTAAGACGATATTCATCATGGGATAGGTATGAAAATAAAATAGGTATAATTCCAGTTCCAAGGAATATGCTGACATGTTTGATGGAGAAAGCAGTGAAGATAGCCAAGGATAATGGAATTACAGATATGGAACCTTACAAGCAGGAGTTAGTGAAGGAAGCTGCTGAAACGTCATTCCACATACTGAAGGATGCTGCATTGTTCATTAAGAAAGAATCTCATCTATGTTCGACACTTTCGTTATTAAAGGAATACATGCAAGTATCAGGAATAGCAGCTGACCACAAAATAGAAGGTGGGAAGCATAAATTCGCAATACAGCATGATATGGGAGAAAACTAGCCATTATTTATTAAAGAACTGCTTACGCTTATCTATGAAAGAATAGATAAAACTAGAGTGGAAGCTATTTAGTCCTAACACTACAATTGCTACCGTGCTCCTTGGTGAATATAAATCCCAATAGCGAGTGTTAGTATATTTTTTTGAACCCTGCTGTAAAACACTAAATCAAAATTACAAATTTTTCGTTATTTATATCCTTAGTAGAACCTTGTCATTGAATCCATGAATATTCTTCTTATACTAGTGAATATCATAATGTACTAAATCGTACTGGGTGTAATTTATGGAATCCATGAAAAAACCAACCATCGAAGTTTCCAATGACGGTCCTTACAAAGTAAGGAACCTTGAGAGTTTCGAAAACTCCAAGGGTGAAAAAATTCTAACAAATCCTGCAATTGCTTTGTGTAGGTGTGGTGGATCGAAGAACAAGCCATTTTGTGATGGCACACATATCAAGATTGGATTCTCAGGAAAGAACATGAGCGATGGAAGGAAAGATAAAAGAGATAATTATGTGGGTAAGAAGATAACCATTCATGATAATCGAGGAATTTGTGCCCATTCAGGGTTTTGTACAGACAATCTATCTTTTGTATTCAAATTGAAAGAGGAACCTTGGATCGATCCAGATGGTGCTACAGTAGAGGAAGTA
>JAZFZF010000168.1:0-2690 GCA_036443875.1 Nitrososphaerales archaeon | reverse complement strand
ACCTGTATTTTTAACAGCTTCGTTGACACTATCGTAAACAGGCACACCATCAAACTGCTGACCGCCTTTGCCTGGTGTAACTCCAGCAGCTATATTGCTGCCGTACTCCATCATTAATTTTGTATGGAAAGTTCCGAATTTACCAGTGATTCCCTGCACAATGACAGGTTTCTTTTTATAATCTTTGTCGCCTTCTTTGCCAATTAGAATATCGAATATGTCAACCATTCTCTCACACACTCTTTACACATGATGTTATTGCTTCCTCTACAGAATGGAACATCTTTGCTGTGCTACCATTAAGAATTTCCTTTGCCCTGTCAGATTCTGCGCCAGAGATTCTTGCAAACACTGGTACGTGAATAATATTATCTCTATACGCATCGACTATCGCCTGTGCTACTAGACTAGTTCTAACTATACCTCCGAACAAATTAACTAGAATTGCTTCAACTTTGGAAATTCTGCTAATAAGTTTAAGAGCAGTCAATACACTTTCGGTGGTTGCCCGACCTCCAACATCCAAAAAACAAGCAGGTTTGCCTCCGTAATCGCTTAGCATATCTAGCGTTGACATGACTAGACCTGCACCATTACCAATTACAGCTATGTTTCCGTCAAGTTCTACTAGCGAGAATCCATTTCTTTTGGCCTCTGCTTCCAGCGTCGTTGTATCTTCGTACTTTTTCAGCTCTTCAAGTCTGAACATAGCGTTGTCATCTATTATCACCTTTGCATCCAAAGGAAGTAAAGTGCCATCCTTTCTCACAGCAATAGGATTGATTTCTGCCAATTCGGCTTCCTTCGTTACCACTAAATCGGTAAGTCTAGACGCGAATTCGATGAAGTTCTTCATACTACTACCATTTAGTGTAAGTTTAGATGCAATATTCTCCAGATCCTCTTCAGTCGGCCCATCAATGCCTACATCCAGTATTACCTTGTTACCAACACTTTCTATTTCAACCCCGCCTTTGGCAGATGCAATTATTGAGAAGCATCTCTTGCTTCTATTCAAATAGATGGATAGGTAAAGCTCATTCTTATGTTCAGCAAACTGCTCAATTAGAATTGTTTTTACCTTCTCGCCTTGCACAGTTTTAGTGGTCATGTCATAGTAGATAGTTTCTAATTCTTCAGGTTTCTTGCATACCACAATCACGCCGGCCTTGCCTCTCCCACCAACTTTCAATTGCGCTTTCAATACCAATGGAAATCCAAGTTCGCGAGCAGCTTTCTTTACTTCATCAAAATTATTTGTGATGCAGCTTCTTGGTATAGGTATACCATATTCATTGAACAATGATTTCGCCTGATACTCAAGCAAACGCATAACTGCTACGAAAAAACTAATCCTATATAATCTAATCTTAATCTTATCATAGTTATTATTTTAAGTCATGATATTTTTTCGTCTCGTATAATTCAGTAATTCTCATAATTTAATTGAGTACCAATATATACACCCTTCACTATATAGCTTACATGCGAAAATTACTCGTTAACTCCTCATTGCAGAGAATCGTGGTGAAGCAAGAGAGACGGTTAAGGAGGGATTACGAAGAGCTATATATACCTCAATGTCAGGAAAGAGGTATTATACCATTGGCCTATGCAACATGGAGACATAATAGAAACGAACGCAAGATCTTGGAAATGTTATTAGATGAAAATGAGTTTAATCGTTCCTACTCTCTGTGAAGGAAAGGATTAAAAACTATGATTTAAACTACTGGATCGTTTTCCTTTCTTACCTTTCTAAGCTACTGACTTTCAATTATTAAACGCATACTTGTACGACAAGCATATAATGGCTTTCTGAAATTGTCTTAATCTTCCTCTTCCTTGCACTTTCTTATCTATCCCTAAATTACGTAATATGTTTTTCAATTTTTTACCTGTTGCTATTCCTAGACTTCCTTTCTTTGGGTGCTTCAAACGCTTCGGCCCTTAATATCGAACAATCATCAAAATACTCGTATTTAGTTGATTTAGATGTTGACAGGGTCAACACACTCTTATCGTTAGCTCTCTCTTGAAGTCCCTCTTCTCAATCAAGTCATGTACAGGTGTAGGATCGATGTCTTCAGTCGATAAATCAATATACACCGAAGGTATATGATTTTTATCAGGCCAGCAATTAAGTTGTTGGTGCGCAAAAAGCTTAACCAAGTGCTTCATCCTAGAATGTCTCAGCATGTATCGATACCGGTAACGTTTCTTGATTTTATGGTTTCATTAGTGCCTTCTAACGCACTAAAGAACAGCTAATAATCTAAACCTAGTTAACCATTAATTGAATAAAGATTGTAATTTAATCTTTAATTTCTTCTTCCAGATTATCCAATGATTTTAGAAATATCTCCTTGCTCCTCTTCATTATCCAGTCAGGAAATTCATTTATTGGAAAGACCAATTGTTGTTGAAAATTTGGGGGTATGAATCCTCCATGCGTGATCAATTGCACTATCACATAGTGACTCGTGATTGTTGCAACTTCTTCTTCCATAGCATGTTCACTTTCTTCTATGGAATACCTGTACAAAATTAGCGGCCTATCTGTCTTAGCCGCTCTAACACTCGCTCTATGCAATAAATCTTTGAATCTCGTTATGAGCCATTCATCCAGTGTTACCTGTTTTTTCATACGACCCTACCCCTCGTCCTCGTTATATAATGACAGGATGACA
>JAZFZF010000167.1:0-12155 GCA_036443875.1 Nitrososphaerales archaeon | reverse complement strand
GGTGCCTTCTCCATCTTCACTTCTTCTTCCTCTACAATTATTTCTCCACGCATGGTTTGTATGACCTGATCGAAATACTTGTAATTACCTGCGTATAATCCAGCATGATGGAAGATGATTTCATAGGTATCGCTTTTCTCAAGTAGTGGTGATTTCATTGGTGCAGTTATCTCTCCAGGTGAACCGCTAGTAACCGTGTGTCTTCTATCATCTGTGTTAGTCCAAATCACAGTTGCCCCTATTTTCACTATAAGCTTTCTTGGTTCAAAACCATTCTTAGTTATCTTCACACTGCATATTTCTTCATCACATCTATCGCTTGTCTGTGCCTCGGCAACTTGTGTAACATAGTACGGAGCTACAAGTGCAAACGCAATTAAACCAACTATCAAATAACTATATAACAAAATGGATACACCTCTGATACTGACATTATTATTCATCGTTGAGCTACGCTACGTATTTATTTGTTATAGTGAAAATAAACAGGCTAATAAGTAGAGTATGGTTGCTAGTCAAGTCCAAAAAATAGTGATTGTATTAAATACTTTGAGGAAGATCATTTTTGAATGGTAATTATTCAAAAATAGAGAAATCCTAACCAAGGCAAATTCTGTCCACAAGTGTGAAATCCCTTTTCATGGTGTGCATTGATCATTTATCCTAAAATCAATATCGCTGCTAAAATCACGATGATGAAGAACTTTGCTCGATACGGAACTGGAGACCGCATTGACATCTCCATAAACCCCCTATGAGAGCGAACAATAGACTGACCCTATCAAATTAAGCGGAGAACCAAGTACCCTGTAAGGCGAATAGGTGTATTATGCTGTATCAGAACAACAAAAGAGAATGTGAATAGCTTACGCAGTTGCATGCATTTCACTACGCTATTCTACAGGTGAGATTGAATTCTAATTGAGATTATTCTTGCATACGAGATTGAGTTCCAAATGAGATGATTCGAAAAATCTCACTAATTAGCTATTTATCATTTGATATTCCAGATTTTTACGTTATCACACACATTGCCTATTAATCTTGCTTAATTTTTCCATTTAATAATAATTCCTTATGTTAAGGATATAATGCGTGAAATATTTGAAGAGGCCAACCGAAGAAAAATATTAGTTCTGTATCATATCTTTAAAAATGCAAAATGGAGCTTTTGCCCATCTCATTTTACGATATAATGAGATAACTAAGGTAAATGAGATTATGGCAAAAGAGCTTCTGCATCTTTGCAACAATTGTTGAGCTGCTTATTGTCGTTCAATGGTGTAATATCTGACATCTGCCAGATCACTATTAAACTATCTATGGTTAAGGACATAGCATTTGATATATAGTTGCAGACAAAAAACATGTCAGCAAACAAATATGAAATCACGAAAGGAATAAGAAATGGAGCAATTGGTGGACTCGTTGCAGGACTAGTAATGGCAGTACCTATGCTTGCCATGAACAGCCTCAACCTTCAAGTGCTGATACCGACAACACTGGTCATAGGCGCAATATACGGTATATTGACATCCAATAAGGGCATAAGACCTGCAAATACAAAGGAAGGTGTTGCATTGGGTATTGTAACCGGACTGATATCCTTCGCAATACTGGCAAAGCCAACACTTGTACCAAATATGGAATTGCTAGTGTCTTCGCTGCAATATGTGGTCTTCGGTGTTATCCTAGGGTGGATGACATCATTCCTGACAAACAGGGAAGAAGAGCGTAAAATCGGTGTTGAAGCATAAAAGCCAAACGTAGGCTCCATTAACATCCTTCTCTTTTTCTTTTAACGATCGCATTCAATGCATGCTTATCGTGCCGATAATGGTTCTATTGTAGCATTCCAGTATATAATGTACAACGATAATCTTACAGTTCTCTCCTAGTTCTTTCGAAAGCCCCGTCTTTGTGCGTAGGGTACTGGTATAAAATTGTCCAGAATTCGAGCTCGATGCTACGGGATCAGTGCTAGCCAAGTCTTAACCCAAGTCCTGCAAAATCGACGTATCAACTTAAATGTGAATTCCGCTTGATATGTACCGAAAATTCATGATAAATCCCCTTCATCTTATGCTTTGGACATACAGGCGACAGGAAAGGGATGTGATACATCTATACAATACTTTCAGAGATTTTATGAAGTTAGCAACGGGAGGAGAAATGCTAAATTTTGGATATTGGAATAACGGATGCAAAGATCCTTTACAGGCACAGGTCGCCCTCTGTCACCTAATGCTGGATTTCGTGAATCTAAAATCAAATCAAATTGTATTAGATGTAGGCAGTGGTGACAATGGTCCAGCTAAGTTGTGGCATAATTTGATGAACCCCATCGAAATTGTTTGTGTAGACATTAGTAGAAGAAGTCATTACCAATTAGATTCAACTAGGAATCTTAATCTCTTGGAGGCCTCTGCCCTTACCTTACCATTAAATGACAATTGTGTTGACAGAATGGTAGCATTGGAATGTGCACAGCATTTCAGACCGATGAGAGAATTCTTTACTGATGCTTTCAGGATTATAAAAAAAGGCGGTATGCTAGGTCTTGCCGTTCCGGGAATCAAGGAAGAACGACTTGGTTGGCCTGATAAGAGAGATCTCGGTTTGTTAAACATCATGTGGCCGTCAGAGCGTCATAACCTTTTAGATCTACCAGCTTTATTGGAATCTATAGGCTTTCACGACATAGAAGTAAAATTTATTGGTAAGAATGTTTACGTGCCTTTGGCAGATTATTATTCAACACATAGAGAAGATATTAGAGCGTCGGTAATGCCTCGATATTCTCCTTTTGTGGAATATATGATCTTCAAATCAATTTTAGCTATGAAAAACATCGCAGAGAATGATATAATAGATTACGCATTAATTAAAGCAGTTGTCTGAAAGAGCTCATCCTACTAAATTCGAATTTTAAGATCTAGGTTCGAGTTACTTTTTTAGGAAATTACTATAATAGGTCCAAAACTTGTACCAGATTACCCCAAATAATAGAAAAAGAGCTCGATATTGTGGTAGCTATGAAACATAAGAAGGAAGTAACATTGATTGCCGTTAAGAACAATAGTGATGAGGAAATATTTGGTGTTCAGATGAAGATAGATGACGGAAAGATTAGGTTTGTGAAAGCTAGAGGATGGGACAGGGATAGAATAGATCAGAGTACTGTAATTGTGCAGACAACAGACAGACCCATCAAGGCTATCAAGTCATTGATATTGATAATGATGGTTGATAACCGAACCTCAGCCTATGAATGGACAGTTTTCGATACTGGTGGTAACATTATGGCTGAAGAAGATATAAGGCCAAGATCATAATGTAGATTCAGTATTTTGGTTGTCTTACATAGAAGGTGATTACCGAGTTTAGGTCTTTCTACGGCAAAGTATAAACAATCCGGTTCCTTTAGATCCCATCAATACAAGTTTCACTGTCTAGTAAAAGGCAGGTTATTATTTTATCTTGTTACCTGATTCAATCACATTAACCATGAGATTAAAAGGTATGTTGTAATCGACCGAAAAATACATTTATTTTTGTCCTTGTGTAAGTAGAGTCCCTAATTTTTGCTTCCATTTTTCTGAACCTAATCCTGCAGGATAAAGAATGTTCTTCTGCCTGGCGTTTCTGAATCCCGTTCTCACAAATATTTTGACCCACTCTTTCTTTGATAGAAGATTCATCCTTACATTATACTTCTTCGGCCACGAATGACTTGCCTTATTCTCTAGATAGTAGTCAACTCCACACAAGAATACTCCTCCCTCTTTGAGTAAGTTGTATATCACCTTCACAGCAAGCTCGACCGGAATGATATAATAGAGTGCTTCCATCGAGAGAATCACATCAAATCTCATTCTTGTTTTCCACTCAAGAAGGTTCACATGGAGGAAGTGCTGCTTTTCTGAATTTCTTAGTATTTTGGCGCGCCTTATCATTTCATCGCTCACATCTATACCCCACGTAGATCTGCAAAGTCGGCTTTTGGATACTTCCCTGAGAGTCCAGCCGTTCCCACATCCCACGTCCAAGAAATCGAACTTATATGATACCTTCTTTAACTCTTCCAGCATAACCTTTACCGCGTATTGGTGCCCCTTCTCCATTTGTTTATCTAGACCCTGAATTGACCAACTATTGAATAGTTCCTTCACTTCCTCCTTGTTCTTCATGTTAAACATTCTATTGGCCAGTATATTTAATTGGATGCACCGCTTGATCACTAACTAAAAGGTCCTCTACCTCCTTCTCAATAGCATACCGCGATTTCTCCATGAATAGATTTTTGTTCACGACCTAGATTAGATTGTTCATGTGTTGAACAAATCTGGTATATTCTTCCTAAATCTATTGCTACTCTGGTACAATATGATTATGCTGCTACAATAGGGCTAAAAAAGTGAACATCTGAACAAAGACGTGAACATCTTAACTAACATGTGAACGTAAACACAATCATAGGGTCAAAATCCTACAGTAGAGATTACAAGTATCTACTAGTACTTTAACAGATACAAATTTCTTATAGTTCTGCTAACCTAAAACTTATGGATTATCTTCTTTACTGGTTCATGCTCCCATTTTCAGCCGTAGTAGCGACTACGGCGACGCTTGGTGGCATTGGTGGTGCAGCTATGTTCATACCCATATTCTTGATCGTCTTTCCTATATTGGGGCCGGAATATGCTCTAGCTGGTCCTGTGGCAGCTATTGGTGTAGCATTGTTAACACAAAGTTTTGGGTTTTCATCAGCACTAATAGGCTACTTGCGAAGGAGATTAATTGATTTCCAGACCGCAAAATCATTTGTAATAATAGGTGTGCCTACTGCCATCGTAGGTGCTTTGATGTCACATTCTGTAGATCCCACGATGTTGAAACTTGCTTATGCTATTCTAATGCTGTTCCTCACCTATTTTCTACTACGAAAACCGAAACTGGAAAAGATGCATAGAATAAGCACCGAAGCTTTATCTGGAGACTTACATAAAGGAGTTGAAAGAAAGATTATCACGAAAGACGGCAGTGTATACAAGTTTCATGTTCTCCATTTAGGCAAAGGCTCCTACGCTACAGGTATTGGCGGTTTCATAACAGGCTTGATGTCCGTCGGCATGGGCGAGGTTGTTATGACTCAACTAGTGAAGATCTGCAGGGTTCCTGTGCCAGTAGCTGCTGCCACCTCGGTACTGATAGTTACAGTAACGATAATGTTAGCATCGTTAACACATGTTTTATCACTGATTTCAGAAGGAGGTCTCAATGCAGTTCCTTGGCATCTGGTGATGTATACTATACCTGGAGTGGTAATTGGGGGTCAGATAGGAACGAGGCTCCAAGGGCACATATCTTCCGAAAAAATGCAGAAGTTAATAGTAGTTCTTTTTGCTTTGATTGGAATATCTATGATATGGATTGTGGTTGGAGATTTATACTCTGATCAATAATGGTCACTGCAACAATATTCTATGGCACAAACCTGTGTATGAACCTGTCTAGTCTGCAGGTCCCTTTCGTACTGACAAAATTATCCTGAAATCAGACTTGATGTGACGGTATCGTTACGAGCGTGAGTTGGTCCCTAAATTACGTAGGAGAAGGAAGATGTATCATTGGTGGTTGGCACTGGCCCTAGTCCGAGTAAGCTAGGCTGTAATCTGATTACATTTTTGTCTCCATTCCTATTGCATTTTACTAATGAAACATTTATGTTGAATTATAAGGAAATCTTGATCATTATATGATAAGGGACCCTTTGACCATAATCCTGCTAACAATAGTTACACCTTTGCTGATAATGCCAGTCCATATATATTCAACAGACCAGGATTGCAATACATCTATGATAATGAAAACTGTAAAACACACCACAATAATATCCGTAAGAAACACTTGTGAACCTCCGTTATACTCCATTACAATAAACGCAGAAGCAAAAATGGATTTTGTCGATGCAAGAGGTTGGTATCAAGAGGTTTCAGAGCCTCATACGGTAGTCCTTAGAACTGATCTTAGACCAATCGCTATAGATAGACCCTTGATAGTAATTTTGACTATGGATAAAGTGGATGCTGATATTACATGGTCTGTGGCTGACAGTCTAGGCAACATCATCGAAAGCGAGATTATAACAGGGTGTTCTAGTGAACAACAAATGGATGAAAAAAATTAAGATGAACATAAACCAACATCACTTGTAAGTGTCGTGGTCGTAAGGGTTTTGGACGAGGGAACAGGATTGCCTATAGCTCGTGTTACTGTAGTGATTGCTGAAACGTCAGGCAAGTTAGTCGATTGGAAGATTACAGACAGAGATGGAACGAGTCAACTAGTGATTCCAAAAGGCGATTACTACATTAGAATCAAAGGGAGCTGTTGCTATTCGTTCACGGATAGACTCAGTGTGGATGGAGATATGGAAAAAACCTTTGAACTGGTCAATGGGGGTGGTCCTCGTTACTAATATATTGATAATTTAGATTCTGCATATGAATGGACAGAATCGGTACACATTCCATTGAAGATGAAAGGATGTTACAGAATAGCTAATAGTTTGGCTAATGGGCGAGATGAAACGATTCAAACTTATTGGTTGTATCAAATCCTCAAGAACTACCTTCTTACAGAAATGCTTTCGCTAGGCGGTCTAGACGCGATCCAAAATTGAACAAATTTCGGTGCTGATGATACGGAATTGGTGCGCAGGTGACTCGACCCCAAGATTATGAAGCGAGGGAAGATTTGTCTTTAAATATGGTCTCCCTCTTGTAATCAAAAGGGGTATAGACAACGACTTTCATTTCGGACTATTTGTGATCACTAATATTATCGTCAATACGAAGGTATGTGCGAATGGTTATAATTAAATATGTGAATAATTCAGTTGTAGATTCTTACCTACACAATTCGAGGGTAGTTGAGGAGATGAAGATGATCTGAAAACCACAAGAGCGTTAGCTAGAAAATATCGGCGTGGAGAGAGACGACGTATCCGCCACGCAAAGTGCGAACATTGCACGTCAGTATTCAAATCTAAGAAAGAATTGAAGAAGCATAAGTATACAGATCATGGATATTGATTCTAGAGTGTTTAAATATGTTGTAAGTTATAAATTATAAGTCGCTAGTTTTGGTGTCAATAACACATGCATTAGCAAAAATCAAGCATAGTCCTGATCCTGTCTCATTAGGACAGATTGCCTCTACAACGATGAAGAGGAAACTTATGTGGGAAGAAATAATCTGGCCCTTGGTTCTTGAGAATAAAACCCCCAATTTTACATGGGAGGAATACAAAAATCGGTGTGTAGAATACTATAAAGTTGATGAGTTTAGTATTATACGTTTTAGAGTTTTGGGGCCACTGTTATCTCTGATAGAAAAGGGTATTATAAAAAAGAGAGAAAATGATTATGCAATAGTTCATAGTCTGAGACAGCATCTGAAACTTTGCAAGAAAGTAAGTTATGGTTTAGCTGCAAGAACAACAAAGACTAGGGTTTGAAAATATGACTTCACCAAACCAAGTTATAGAGTTGATGATGAAAGAAGCAGGAATCGCTAACCTTGACATGATAGTTGAAGAAGCGTATAAGCTTAAAGAAGTTGGAGAAAAGTATTATCTGGATATATCGGGCAAAGTGAGGGAGACAGGAATGAGTAGAACGATTCTTAGTTCTGTAGTATCTTTAATATGCTGTACAAGTAAGAGACAGGAAGAGCTTTTGATGTTTCTCTCGAAAGCAGAAGAAACTAAAAGATTATTTGGTAAGACAGTTCGGTGCCACAGCATACAACGTCCCAGTACTCACTTTGAATGCTCTGGGGATGGTCAACATAGAAAATAGATACACATGCAAAAAAAATAGAAGAGATTACTTTACGACTAGACACATTTCAATTGTAAAACCCAACCATCAGAAAATCAAGAAATTCTGGATTGATCTATTTCCTGTAGTTCAACAGCGTAAGGAACAACATAAAATTTCGAATGTGAGACCTAGTCTCCACCCTAGGAAGTCCTCAGAACCAATGAGGCGATTTCGGAAATGATGGAAGTACGCTCTGGTCACGAATGCTCTAGATGTAATTGCATTCTGATCACAGATGAACATAGAGGCGAACTCGTTTGCAGTAACTGCGGTATTGTTGTAAGGGATAGGATTGAAGAACCTCCTCATGAAACGAGAGCGTATACAGAAGAAGAAAAGAGAAATAGAAGAAGAACCGGACCCCCAACCTCGCTAACGAAGGTGGGTATGGGACTTTCTACATTCATTGGAAAGGGGTCTACCGATGCAAGCGGTAAAGTTTTTACTGCAGATACAAAGAGAAGCCTCCAACGCATGCAAAGATTGGAAGTCAGAAGCAAATTCCAGAGTGCTAAACAGAGGAACATTTTCCTTGCAACGAACTTCCTTTCATGCTTATCAGACAAGCTGCAACTATCAAACAACATACAGGAGGAGGCAGCTCATGTTTATCTTAGTGCGTTGAGCAAGAAACTGATAAAGGGTAGATCGATAAATGGAATGGTTGCAACTTCCGTATATGTTGCTTGCAGAAACAACATGGTGCCTAGGACGCTAAGAGATATAATGGATGCGAGCAATGTTAAGAAAAACAAGATAGCTAGGAACTACCGCATATTGCTGAACTCTTTGGATATGAAGGTGCCTATTACGGATCCTTCTACGTGTATATCAAGGATTGCAAACAAGATAAGCTTGAAAGAGAAGACACAGAGAACTGCGTTGAAGATAATTGCAAAGGCAAAGCAAAAAAGAATCGTTGTTGGGAAGAATCCTATGGGTCTTGCAGCAGCTGCGCTTTTCATTGCGTGTGTCCTAGAAGATGAAAGCAGCACGCAGGATGAACTGGCTGATGCCTCAGGGATCAGTTCTGTAACATTAAGGAAGCGGTATGCTGACCTTACACGAGTAATAAAATCTGATTAGCAACAAGAAGAGTAAATCCTTAGAACTACTTTCCTTCAGATATAATTTGATATGGAGCCTTCTACGGTAAAATTTTAAGCGGGCCCGTCGGGCATTGATCCCGAGACCACCGGATCTCTTCAGCCAAGTTAAAAGTTTCACCATTGCTTCCGGTGCTCTACCTGACTGAGCTACGGGCCCCCGACATCTTCCATGAATGCTATAATTTTAGTCTTTTATACAAAATGCAATCATAGTCATGAAAAATCATGTATGTTTTTCATTCTGAAAATGTTACTAGTGAATTAAAATACAGAAACTGCCAGACTCTTCGTAAGAGGTGCCACACCAAGTTCATTTATGTTCTTCCACACAAAAATTTCGATCTTATACTCACCTTCACCTTCTGGAGTCCACGATATGCCTGGGTTGAACGAACTCTTCGCATACATACTGCCTTTAATCCATGTCAGCATTACAGTAAAGTCGTTCCTATCCTTCACCTCTACTATGTAAACAAATGGTTGGTCCTCATCCAAATTGTTGCTCACAGTGGTCTGCACCAAAACTGGCCGTTGAACATCAACGTTGTTTAGCGATCCACCAAACAAGTTGACAAGCTTAGGTTTGCTCATAGAGTATGGATCGATCTTTACCCCTTCTTCCTCTTCCTCTTCCTCTTCCTCTTCCTCTTCCTCTTCTGGAGTTACTGTTCCAATCTTAACCTCTTCCTTACCTATACTGACGCTCGCATTGCTACTTCCCATCCCAGCTGAAATTGATATATTGAAATAATCAAATCTGAACTGTACACTCCTTCCCTTGGCGAGCATATCAGCATTACCGTTAAAATTCTCAAACATGCCAGTATTGGAGAAGGTTTCGAACAAAACAGTTTCAGGCATACCATTTATCGAATTGACAAATTTTATAGCTTCCTTACCTTCTATGGATAGTATCTGCCTGGAATCAAAACCTAAGTTCTGCATTGCACCAGTTATGCTCGCAGGTGGTAATGATGCTGATGGTTGATAGAAAACTTCCGTTTTGCCATTACTGAATGCAAAGTGCACTCGATCATCTTCAACGGGGTTTATGTTCCACATAAAGTCCGACATTCCAAAGATAATTTCAGCATTGATGGGGTATGAATTTCTATCCAGCGTTAAAGTAACATCTTTTGCTGTAGATTTAACATAGTTTAATGTGACCGACTGACCACTGCTTCTTATGACAACTTGATCATTTTCATTGAAATTGAATAATCGTATGTAAGGCCATTCCACACATGCATCCTGGTCGTTTACCGTTGCAGGACAATCACCATTCAGATCAAGGTTAGGGTTCAATCTATTATTAGTCGTAGCATCATTACCAAATGCTGAGGGTAGTGTCGGAAACCACAGGTTTTTGCCACTTGGTCCAATGATCCAGTAAGTGCCATCGCTGCTGCCTGGAAAGCCCCCTACATTGGCAAGAGTTGTAAATCTACTTCCATCTGCAAAGAATGCATACCATCTGCTGTCAGTTAGATGCACCAAAGGCAAATTTACACCGTTAACTATTAGCGAACCGGGCATGGTATCGGCATCTCTTATGCCAGGGCCTTCAACTATCACCTGCACGATCTGTGGGCCAAAAAAATCTCCGCCAGTATCTTTTGCAGAAACTGAAAGTGTAATTTGATCTGCGTCAGCATGGTTAAGCGAAAGATTCGTCGTTAGTAGCAGGAGTGCCAATAGTATGAATGTAAAACTCGAAAAGATATTATTATTATTGATCATTATTGTTATTTGTGCTGGAAGTATATTTAAAGCAAAGGGTGAACTACCATCATACAAACGATCTTTCTCCCTCTACAGGTTCTCCAATGTCTGTCTCTTCGTTCTGAAGTATTCTGCTGTAAACTTCTAGCGATGCGTGTTTGTGTAAATATTCATTGTTGTTTCCACACCTGTATGAATAGGTGCACCTTGGGCAGCCACTTTCGCTCCTGCATGGACATTCACTCAAAATGCTCTTACCTCTCACAAATGCCTTTTCAATCCTGTCAAACAATACTCTACTTGCCCCATTGCCTCCAACACCTGAATCGTAGACGAAGATCAGACCAGAAGAACCTAGTGATATACCTCCAAGATCCTGCGATGCACCACCAGTTATCATCCTACTGCCCTCAATAACGACATGTTCTGTCGCATGATAGCTACTCATTTCCACATACAATGGATCTTTGGCCGAACCGATGGAATCCATTGGTTTTGGAGCTCTGAAGACTAGACCTTTGGTGATAAAATCATAATCAAACGGTTCTTCTAACATAACCTTCTTTCCTTTGGCAACATCTAACCCTATCTCTATATTCACATACCCAGTTACCCTCTTGTTTATATGAAGTGAGCAATATGCAACCTGTGTGCCGAAGGTCTTTTTGGTATCATGCACCTCGTCCACCTTAGGCCATTCATCTGTCAGTGCTTTCGTGTAGTAGGGATAGTCCTGCGGTATATTCATGATCTCTGCTTTATTTCTCTCAAGCGTTAGTTTCTTGACCACGTATCTCCTACCAGCTAGAAAATAGATGGCGCCATCATGCAGTTCTTCTAATGCTATGGGTAAGTTACGTTCTCCTACTTTATTTCCATTTAATAGAAGGTCTATCCTTTTCCCGATTCCCCTTATGCTAAATTCATGAACGAATCTCATGGCTTCCCTATAATTCGCAACGAATCTATTGTTTGTAAAACGTATCAATTGCCTCTGCATGAGTTTCCTTACTGTTTCCTTATGCTGATCGGCCTCTTCTACACTTAACGGTTTATCGCATATCATTGCCAATACCTGAAACTCCTCTACGAAAGGGTTGCTTGGATCAGTGTAAGCATGTTCGAAATCATTAAGATAATCGTCAGGATGATTCTTGTAGTATTGACTGATCGGATCATTCCCTAAAGCAAGAAATGCGTAACCATGATGACTACGCCTTGCAGCTCTTCCAAAACGTTGCATCAATCTGTTGATCGGAACTATGCTAGAAACTATGCCATCTACGTCTCCTATATCAATTCCTAACTCGAGTGTTGGTGTAGATGAGAGTGCCATCAAGTTTCCGTGCTTGAAAGCATCTTCCGCCCTCTTCCTCATATTAGGTATCAACCCCGCTCTGTGTACCATTATCTTCACACCCTGTTTTGATGCGTA